>JAQSDT010000262.1 GCA_029946075.1 bacterium
CCTCGCAATGACGATTTGGTTGACGCCGGGCCTCACGCCACCAGCGCCGCACCTTCCATCGGCGCCGCACCACGTCCGGCACTGAGCAGGCTGACGATTTCCGCATTCGGCCGCGCGCGGCTGAACAGGAAGCCCTGACCCTCGTTGCAGCCGTCGTTGCGCAGGCAGTTCAACTCGACTTCGGTCTCGACGCCCTCCGCCGTGATGATGACGCCGAGGCCCTTGCCGAGGCTGATGATCGACCGCACGATCGCCTGCGCATCGGGATTGGCGGCGAGGTCGCGCACGAAGGATTGGTCAATCTTGATCTTGTCGAACGGGAAGCTGCGTAGATAGCTCAAGCTCGAATAGCCGGTGCCGAAATCGTCCATCGAGATGCGGACGCCGAGCGCGCGCAGCGCATGCAGCGTCGCCAGCACCTGGCTGCTTTTTTCCAAGAGCAGCGTCTCGGTGATTTCGAGCTCCAGCCGCTTCGCCGGCAAGCCGGAGTGCTTCAGCGCATCCGTCACCTGCGACAGCAGGTTGCCGACGCGAAACTGCAGCGGCGACAAATTGACCGCGACGCGGATGTCACCCGGCCATTGTGCCGCGTCCATGCAGGCGCGCCGCAGCATCAGCCCGCCGACCGCGTTGATCAGGCCCGTCTCTTCGGCAACCGGAATGAACTCCGCGGGCGAGATCATGCCGCGCTCGGGATGCGGCCAGCGCACCAGCGCCTCGAAGCCGGTGATGCGCCCGGTCGCAAGATCGACCAGCGGTTGGTAGTATGGCCGCAGCACATCGTTGCGAATTGCCTCGCGCAGATCGGTCTCGATCTTGCGGCGGATCTGGGCGCGAGCGTCCATTTCCGATTCGAAGAACGAGAACGTGCCGCGGAAATCGCTCTTCGCGCGCGACAGCGCCATGTCGGCATTTTTCAGCAGCTTGTCGGATTCGTCGCCGTCGCCCGGCGACATTGCAATGCCGATGCTGGCGCCGATGACGACGGAATTGCCGTCCAGCAGATAGGGTTCGCCGATCGCGTCCAGCAGCCGCCGCGCCAGCAGCACGGTATCCTCGGGGCGCACCACGCCGGTTTGCACGATCGCGAATTCGTCGGAGTTGAGCCGGGCCAGCGTATCTTCCTCGCGCAGCGTCGAGCGCAGGCGCTTGGCGACGGCGCGCAGCAGCTTGTCGCCGACACCATGGCCGAGCGCATCGTTGACCGCCTTGAAATTGTCGATGCCGAGCACCAGCAGCGCCACCTTTTCGGGGCCGCGGCGGGTATGCAGCAGGATGTCGTCGATCTGCTGGCGCAGCAGATTGCGGTTGGGCAGCCCGGTCAGCCCGTCGTGCTGGGCCATGAAGGCGAGCCGCGCCTCGGCGCGGTTGCGCTCCGTGATGTCCATCAGCGCCAGCAGCATCGCCGGTTGATCGCCATAAACGAGCTGACGCGAATAGACCGCCATGTCGATCAGGGCGCCATCGGCCCGGACGTGCGTCCAGGTTCGCGCCGTCTGCTCGTCGCTGGAGCGATCGTCACCCCACGGCAGTTCGGGATCGAACGCCTGCAGGCTGCGGACCGTCAATGTCTCGAATTCGTCGCGGCTGTAACCATAGTGCCGGATCGCGGCATCGTTGACGCCGAGAATGCGCTCGCCGTCCAGCGCGCAGACGATCATCGGCACCGGGTTGCTGTCGAACAGCAGCCGGAACGAAGCCTCGCGCTGCTTCAGTTCGGTGATATCGACGCGCAGGCCGATGACGCCGCCATCCGCGGTCAGCCGCTCGTCGATCAGGATGACGCGGCCATCGGCCAGCGTCTGCTCATGCTGCTCGCCGGGCTGATAGAGTTTCTGCAATCGCCTTGCGATCCATTCGTCCTCGTGTCCGAGGGCTTCCGGATAGTCGCCGCGCGCGACGCCGACGCGGATGGTATCTTCCAGCTTTGCGCCCGGCTCGAACAGGTCGGAGCTGCGGTTGTAGATCTCGGCGTATTTCCTGTTCCAGAGAATGTAGCGGCCTTCGGCGTCGAGAAACACGATGCCCTGTGGCAGGATGTCGATGGCCTCGCGCAGCCGCTCGTGGGATTTGCGCGCCTCGGCAATCGCCGCCTCGACCTCGGCGCGCTTGCGTACGATCTCGCGGCTTTCGGCAGACGCGCGCTCACGGCTGCGCTTGGAAGCCGTCTTGATCTGGCGCCCGGGAATTTGCGCAGCCGTCGCCCGCTGCGGCCCGGCTGCTTTTGGGTTCTTCTTCGGCATTGCTGTCGTCCCACCGCATTCTGCGAGCAAGTTCTCCGACAAGTATCTGAAAAAACGGTATCTCTTGCCGCTGACCGGTCTCGGGAAGGCGTTCGTGCACTGCCTGCTTAACAGGCTGACGCACGCCTTGCGTGTAGAACACACACACACAACGGTCGCCGCAGATCGCAACTACGCGGGGCAAATTCGCCGCGCTGCGGCGGATGACACGCGGCACGCGCGTTATATGCACAAGGAATGCGCGAACTTGCGGATGCACGCATCAATAATGGTCAATGATCGACAGGGTTATCGCAGGGTTAAGGAAGCGCATTCCGCACCCCTACCTTAGTTGATCTCGATCCGCGTGTTGCGCGGGCCGGTGCGCTGGACCAGCGCGAACAGCGCCGCGGCGTGCGAGGGATGCAGCCTGACGCAGCCATGCGATGCCGGACCACCGAGGCGGGCGAGATCGGTGGTGCCGTGAATTGCAAAGCCGTAATAGAAGAAGATCGAATGCGGCATCGGCGAATTGTAATATTTGCGCGAAAAGTGTCGGCGCACCAGCGATTGCGGACGGAACGATCCGCTCGGCGTGCCGTAGCCGCTGCGCCCGGTCGAGACCGGCCAGTTGTAGCGGGTGGTGCCGTCGACGCTGACCGCCATGCGCTGCGAATATTTGTCGATCTGCACCACGACATCGGCGCGCGCGGGCGCCCATGACGATACGGCCATCGCAGCCGCGACGATCAGCTCCTTGCCCCACGCCAACTTCATTTTCCGCCCCGCCACATCAGATATTGTTTTGCCGCATGATGTCGTCTGCACAGGAGTCTTGTAAAGATGACGGTCACCGCCCGATGCGGCCGATCCGGGTTAATCTTAACCCCCTTCCATGCCGGGCCCGAGCCGGTAGACTGATGCGATGATCCGCCGCCTGATTCTGCTCCCGCTTTTGGTATCGATGGCCGTCGCCGCCAGCGCATGGGCGCAGGACAAGGGCTCGCTCAATCCAAAGCCGCTGCCGCCGCTGGCCAACCCCAACGATCCCAAAATCGGCGCCAAGGAGCTGTTCGGCCGCAAGGTGCTGCCGGCGGCGATGCCGACGCGCGTGCTCGGCTTCTATGCCCACGGCTGCATCGCAGGGGCCGAGGGATTGCCGATCAACGGCGATCACTGGCAGGTGATGCGGCTGTCGCGCAATCGCAACTGGGGCCATCCGGATCTCGTGGCACTGGTCAAGCGTGTAGCCGCGAAAGCGAACAAGGATGCCGGCTGGCACGGCGTCCTTGTCGGCGACATGTCGCAGCCGCGCGGCGGACCGATGCTCACGGGGCATGCCAGCCACCAGGTGGGCCTCGACGCCGACATCTGGCTGACGCCGATGCCGGGCCGGCAACTGTCGCGCAACGAGCGCGAGGAAATGTCGGCGGTCATGACGGTGCGCGACGACCGGCTCGATATCGACCCCCGGGTGTTCACGCCGGGTCATGTTTCCGTCATCCGCGCCGCCGCGCTGGAACCCACCGTGCAGCGCATCTTCGTCAACGCCGCGATCAAGAAGGCCCTGTGCCGCGAGGCCAGGGGCGACCGCAACTGGCTGCACAAGGTGAGGCCGATGTACGGCCACGACTATCACTTCCATATCCGCATCAAGTGCCCGCCCGGCTCCACCGAATGCGAGACCCAGCCCGATCCGACCGAAGGCGAAGGCTGCAGCACCGGCGACCTCGCCTACTGGTTCAGGGATTCGGTGCTGCATCCCAAACCGCCGAAAGTGCCGCCGAAGCCAAAGCCGCCAATGACGATGGCGGCGCTGCCGCTGGCCTGCAAGGCAGTACTGACGGCGCCGAACGCGAAGCAATAGCGACACTTCACGCCAAACCCGGAGATTGCAATGAAAATCTGGCCCGCGATTATCTCGATTGCTTTCGTCACCAGCGTAAACGCACAAACCCCTTACGCGGGCATGCAAACGCGTTCCATCAAGGCGCTGTCCGATCAGCAGGTCGCCGATCTCGGCGCGGGTCGCGGAATGGGGCTGGCGCTCGCGGCCGAACTGAACGGATACCCCGGTCCATCGCATGTCATCGAACTCGCTGACAAGCTCGAGCTATCGGCCGATCAGCGCACCAGAATGCAAGGCCTGTTCGATTCGATGAAAGCTGAAGCGATGCCGATCGGCGCGAAGCTGATCGAGCAGGAGGCCGAACTGGACAAGCAGTTTGCGAGCCGGACCGTCACGCCGGACAGTCTGAAGGCGCACACCGCCGCGGTTGCCGCTACGCAGGGGCTGCTGCGGGAAACCCATCTGAAATACCACCTGTCGACCGGAAGCATTCTGACCGCGCAGCAAATGACGACATATGCGGAGCTGCGAGGCTATGGCGGCGGCGGGCACAAGCGTCTTCATCACCATTGAAGGCCTCGTGAGCCAGCCGGGTTTCGACGGCTGGCGGCGCATAAAGCCATCTTTACGACGGCTGCCATCCTGTTATGGTTGGCTCTGCGATATCCCTCTCGACCGCAAGTCCCAAGGGATTGCCGGAACGGCGCTTCCGACTGTCGCCCCATCTCGTCAGTTTACGCATGAATCGCGCGCTGTACGCAGCGCGCCGGCATGCATGGAGCGCCATATGAAAATGTTCGCCGGAATCTTGCTGGCCCTGGCTGTCTCATACGTCCCCGCCGCCGCGCAGGACAAGACCGTTACCGTTTTCGCCGCCGCTTCGATGAAGAATGCACTCGACGAGATCGATACGGTCTACACCGCGAAGA
>JAQSDT010000263.1 GCA_029946075.1 bacterium
TTCGCTCTCATGCACAAACGCTTTGCGTTTGTTGCAGACAATGACTGCGGAGACAATTGATGTCCATTGCACCGCGCTTTCACCGTCTCGCCGTCAATGACCTCCGCCGCGAAGCTGCGGACGCGGTGTCGATGACGTTTGCAATCCCCCGGGAGCTCGAGGGCGACTACAGTTTCACGCCCGGGCAATACCTCACGCTACGCACCACCATGGACGGCGAGGAAGTGCGCCGTTCCTACTCGATCTGCTCGGGTCCCGATGACGGCGAGCTACGTATCGCGGTGAAGAAGGTGGACGGCGGCGCGTTCTCGAACTGGGCCGCGGACGAACTCAAGAGCGGTGACGAACTCGACGTGATGACGCCGACCGGCCGGTTCGGCATCGCGCATGCGCCCGGCGAAGCGCGGATCTATGTCGGCTTTGCCGCGGGCAGCGGCATCACGCCGATCCTGTCGATCGTCAAGGGCGTGCTGGCGCGCGAGCCGGACAGCCGGTTCTTCCTGTTCTACGGCAACCGCTCGACGTCAGGCATGCTGTTCCTCGAAGAGCTGGAAGAGTTGAAGGACCGCTTCATGCAGCGGCTGTCGCTGTTCCACGTCATCTCAGGCGAAGAACAGGACATTCCGATCCTGCACGGCCGGCTCGATGGCGAGAAAGTCCGGGTGCTGCTGCGCTCGCTGGTGCCCGCGGCCAGCGTCGATCACGTCTTTATCTGCGGTCCAACCGGGATGAGCGAGGATATCGAGGCGACCTGCCGTGCCATCGGCATCGCCGACGAGCGCATCCATGTCGAGCGTTTCGTGTCGGAATTCGGCGGCAAGCCGCGGCCGAAGAAGCCGGTCGAGGCGTCGGCGCCACCGAAGGCGATGGCCTCGCTCGTCATCGACGGCAAGCGCCGCGAGGTGCCGGTGGCCGAGGATGAATCGATTCTCGACGCCGCCTTGCGCGCCGGCATGGACCTGCCGTTCGCCTGCAAGGGCGGCATGTGCTCGACCTGCCGCGCCAAGCTGGTCGAGGGCGAAGCGTCGATGGAGGTTAACTATTCGCTGGAGCCCTGGGAGCTGAAGGCGGGTTTTATCCTGACCTGCCAGGCACGGCCCTGCTCGGACAAGGTCGTGGTGGATTACGACCACGTGTGATTAGCTCGTCATTCCGGGGCGAGAAGCGAACCCGGAATCTCGAGATTCCGGGTTCGATGCTTCGCATCGCCCCGGAATGACGGAAGACTACCGAGGCTTGAAAACAGGCCCGTACGTAAATGGAGAAAACGTCGTGAAACCGTCTCGCAAAGCGGGCTTGCCGCTATGAACGTCGCGCTGTCGCCGGATGAACTCGCGCGCGCCTGTGCGGACGCGATGTGGAAGGAAGACGACGCCAGCAAGGGCCTCGGCATGAAGATTGTCGAGGTCAAGGCTGGCCACGCGGTCATGTCGATGACGGTGCTGCCGCACATGGTGAACGGCCAGCGCATCGCGCATGGCGGCTTCATCTTTCTGCTGGCCGATTCCACCTTCGCCTTTGCCTGCAACTCCCGCAACGATCGCGCCGTCGCCGCGCAATGCGACATCACCTTCATCCGTCCCGGCAAGCTCGGCGATGTGCTGGTGGCGACCGCGCGTGAAATCTCGCGCACGGGCCGCTCCGGCATCTATGACGTTCGGGTCATGACCGGCGATACCGTGATCGCGGAATTCCGCGGACACTCCCGCCTTATTGCCGGCACCTGGCTGCCCGTCGTCGACGCGCAAAGCAAATAGATCGATCAGGGGAAACGCGATGGCCGCGACCAGCATGCAATCCCGCACCACCGGCTACCGTCCCGAACTGGACGAGAGCGAGCGCGCCTCACGCGATGCGATCATGGCGCTGCAGACCGGGCGGCTCGCCTGGTCGCTCAAGCACGCCTACGACAATGTCGCGCATTACCGGAAGGCGTTTGACGCCGCCGGCGTACATCCGTCCGATTTCAGCCAGCTCTCCGATCTCGGAAAATTCCCGTTCACGGTCAAAACCGATCTGCGCGACAATTATCCCTTCAACATGTTCGCTGTGCCGCGCGAAAAGCTGGTGCGCGTCCATGCGTCCTCCGGCACGACAGGCAAGCCGATCGTGGTCGGCTATACCCGGGGCGATATCGAGATCTGGTCGGAGGTGATGGCGCGCTCGATTCGCGCGGCGGGCGGGCGCACCGGCATGCTGATGCACAATGCCTATGGCTACGGCCTGTTCACTGGCGGACTCGGCGCGCATTACGGCGCAGAGAAACTCGGCTGTACGGTGGTGCCGGTGTCCGGCGGCATGACCGAGCGGCAGGTGCAACTGATCAACGACTTCAAGCCCGATATCATTACGGTGACGCCGAGCTATATGCTCGCGATCCTCGACGAGTTCAAGAAGCAGGGGCTGGACCCGCGCAAATCGTCGCTGAAATTCGGCATCTTCGGCGCCGAGCCGTGGACCAATGCGATGCGCGGCGAAATCGAGCATGCCTTCGACATGGACGCGACCGACATTTACGGCCTGTCGGAAGTGATCGGCCCCGGCGTGGCGCAGGAATGCGTGGAGACCAAGGATGGTCTGCACATCTGGGAAGATCATTTCTACCCGGAAGTGATCGACCCCGACACGGGCAAGGTGTTGCCCGACGGCGAGAAGGGCGAACTGGTGTTCACCTCGCTGACCAAGGAAGGCTTTCCGATCATCCGCTACCGCACCCGCGACCTGACGCGGCTGCTGCCGGGCACCGCGCGGCCGGGCATGCGGCGCATGGAGAAGGTGACGGGCCGCTCCGACGACATGATCATCCTGCGCGGCGTCAACGTGTTCCCGACCCAGATCGAGGAAGCGCTGCTGGCGACCGACTGGTGCGGCGGCCACTTCATCATCGAACTGACGCGCGAGGGCCGGATGGACGAGATGACCGTGCTGGCCGAAGCCCGCCACGAAAGCTGGGACGGCAAGGGATTGCCGGTTCACACCGAAAAGGTCGCAGCCTTCATCAAGAACACCATCGGCATATCCGCCCGCATCAGGGCAGTGGCCCCGGACACGCTGGAGCGCTCGCTCGGCAAGGCGAAACGGGTTTACGACAAGCGGCCGAAAGGGTAACTCCTGCTGCGCGAGAGCCAGCGGGAAGTCCTGATGTCAGTTGCCGAAACGTCCGACGTTCGATCGATCGAGGCGCGCTGCGTTCGCCTGCCGGCGAAGGCGGCCGACGCTGCGGCGATTTCGCCGATCATCGAGCGCCACACGCTGGTGCGCGGCGACAACGACCTGCTGGTCGAGATCAAGGCTGCCGCGGTCAATCCGTCGGACGTCAAGGCGGCGACCGGGTTGATGCCCTACGCGGCCTTCCCGCGCACCTCGGGCCGCGACTATGCCGGTGTCGTCATCGGCGGGCCGCAAGACTGGATCGGGCGCGAGGTGTTCGGCTCCTCCGGCGATCTTGGCATTCGCCGCGACGGCAGCCATGCGACGCATCTGGTGGTCGAGGCTGACGCGGTGGTCGAGAAGCCGGCGGGCATTTCGTGGGAGGAGGCGGCCGGAATCGGCGTGCCCTTCGTGACCGCGATGGAAGGGCTGCGCCGCGCCGGCATTCCCAAGGCGGGCGAGACCGTGCTCGTGATGGGCGTCAACGGAAAAGTAGGTCAGGCCGCGGTGCAGATCGCGACCTGGCACGGCGCACGGGCGATCGGCGTGGTGCGCCGGAGCGAGCCTTACGAAGGTCACGCGAATTCTCAGGTGGACGTGATCGACGCTTCCGCTACCGAGGTTGCGACGCGCGTTCGCGAGTTCACCGGCGGCAAGGGCGCCGACATCGTGTTCAACACGGTCGGCGATCCCTATTTCGAAGCGGCGCACAAATCACTGGCGCTGCGCGGGCGGCAGATCCTGATCGCCGCGGTCGACCGGATCGTGCAGTTCAACATTCTCGAATTCTATCGCGGGCAGCATACCTATGTCGGCATCGACACGCTGGGTCTGTCGTCGATCGCGACCGGCGCGGTGCTGCGCGAACTCGGAGCGGGTTTTGCGAGCGGGCATCTCAAGCCGTTTCCGATCAAGGCCGGGGCGATCTATCCGCTGGAACGGGCGAAGGCAGCTTTCGTCGCCGTGGCCGGTTCCTCGCGGGATCGCGTGATCCTGCGGCCCGGAGGGTGAGAGAAATCTTTCGCAGGCGGGATCGTCGGCGAAAGCTTTATTCCCCGATTTTGCCACGCAGTGACAGATTCATTCTCTGTTCCGGCGAAGCGTGGACGGACCCATGCTTCCGACGTATTACCGCTGCGAAAATTGCATCCTATTTCAGTAATAGCGGCAGCAGAACAGGGAATCCCAGTGCTGGACGGTGGCACCATCATCATCGCGAGCGGACTATTGATCGGCCTCGTCTATGGCGCGGTCGGCCTCCTCAGCGGGTTCTGCCTGCTCAGCGGCCTGCGCGGCTGGTGGGCTGACGGCGACGGGCGGCTGATCCGCACCTACGCGCTGGCGATCGGCGTGGCCGTGGCCGCGACGCAATTGCTGGCGGCGGCCGGCCTCGTCGAACTCGGCAAGTCGATCTATCTGCAGACCACGTTCTCCGCGCCGGTGATGTTCTTCGGCGGACTGCTGTTCGGCTACGGCATGGTGCTGGCGAATGGCTGCGGCTCGCGCGCGCTGGTGCTGCTCGGCCGCGGCAATCTGCGTTCGTTCGTCGTCGTGGTGGTGCTGGCGATCTTCGCGCAGATGACGCTGAAGGGCTTGATCGCGCCGCCGCGTATCGCGCTGGTCGGGGCATCGCAGACCACGAGCGCGACAAACTCGATACCCGCGTTGCTGGCTTCTGCGGGGCTGAGCGCCACCGCGGCGCGGATGCTGGCGGCCTCGCTGATTTCGGCGGCGCTGATCATCTTCGCGTTCGCGCACCCGGCGTTTCGGCGTTCGCCGGGACAGGTTGTCGCCGGGCTCGTCGTGGGCCTCTTGGTCGCCGGCGGCTGGCTGG
>JAQSDT010000264.1 GCA_029946075.1 bacterium
AAGGGCAAGCACATCCATCTGCAGGACGGCGACATCGTCGAAAAGGGCGATTTCATCGTCGAAGGCAATCCGGCGCCGCACGACATTCTGGCGATCAAGGGCATCGAGGAACTCGCTGCCTATCTGGTCAACGAAATCCAGGAAGTTTACCGGTTGCAGGGCGTGCTCATCAACGACAAGCACATCGAAGTGATTGTCCGTCAGATGCTGCAGAAGGTCGAAATCACCGACCAGGGCGAGACCGACATGATCTCGGGCGAGCAGGTCGACAAGATCGAGTGCGACGCGCTCAACCTCAAGGCCAAGGAAGAGGGCAAGAAGATCGCCACGGGAACGCCGGTTCTGCTCGGCATCACCAAGGCGAGCCTGCAGACCCGCTCGTTCTTCTCGGCGGCCTCGTTCCAGGAGACCACCCGCGTGCTCACCGAGGCTGCCGTCAACGGCAAGGTGGACCCGCTCGAAGGCCTCAAGGAAAACGTCATTGTCGGCCGGCTGATCCCGGCGGGCACCGGCGCTTCGATGGCCAAGATCCGCGAAGTCGCCGTCAAGCGCGACAAGCTGATCCTCGACGAGCGCGAGAAGCAGTCGGCTGCGATCGTGCCGACGGCTCCGGAAGCGGAACCGCTGGCCCTGCCGCCGGCGGAATAATCCTCCGCAGGATTACGGTTAAGAGAACAAAAGGCCGGCGAAAGCCGGCCTTTTTGCTGCTTTCTTTTATTGCTGCGTTGCGAGGCCCCGCTTTGTTCATCTTCCCTTCAGGGTGAAAAGCGCTTTTGCTAATGTGGTTTAGACCGGATGCCGCCTTGGTCGGGCGGCGACGGAGGCGATGGAACCGATATGTTGGATCTTGCAATCGTAGGCGGCGGCCCCGGCGGGCTGATGAGCGCCTGGTATCTGAAAAAGAAGCTCGGCGATCTCTGCCGGATCACGATCTACGAGGCGTCCGACCGGGTCGGCGGCAAGATCGTCACGCGCAAGTTCGATTCCGCGCCCGCGATATACGAAGCGGGCGTTGCCGAGATTTACGATTACTCGATGACCGGTCCCGACCCGCTGCGCGAACTGATCCAGCATTTCGGCCTGCAGACGATTCCGATGGACGCCGAGCAGGTCCAGCTCGACGGCGAGCTGCTCGACGACGTGCCCGGCATGCGCCGCAAATACGGCGCGAAGACCGCGGCTGCGATCGAGGCGTTCCGCAAGCGCTGCAGCGACATGGTCTCGCCGATCGAATATTACGAAGGCGTCGGCGCGCACGACAACGAGCATCCGTGGGCCTACATGACCGCCGAGGAATTGCTCGAGAAATTCGTCGGCGACGATACCGCCAAGCGCTTCCTGAAGGTGATGGCCCGCTCCGACATCGCGACCGAGTCGCACAACACCAACGGGCTCAACGCGCTGAAGAACTTCGTAATGGATGTCGAGGGCTATATCGGCCTGTATTCGATCCAGAACGGCAACGAGCAACTGGTCGAGTGCCTGCGCTCCGAAGTCAACGCCGACATCCAGCTCAACCATCGCGTGCTCAAGGTAGGCAAGACCGACAGCGGCCGTTATCAGCTCAACATGATGAACGGGAAGGGGCCCGAGACGCGGGACTTCGATCTCGTGCTGATGTGCCTGCCGCATTCCTGGCTCGCCACGATGCGCTGGGACGGCGAAGAACTCCGCAAGTCGATGGTCAAGCACGTCGCCTATTTCGATCGGCCGGCGCATTACCTGCGGGTGTCGATCCTGTTCGAGACGCCGTTCTGGGGCGAGAAGATTCCCGGCGCCTGGTTCATGTCGGAAGCGTTCGGCGGTTGCTGCGTCTACAACGAAGGAGCGCGCCACGACGTCGGCAAGCACGGCGTGCTGAACTGGCTGATCGCCGGTTCCGACGCGCTGGCGTTCGCCAATCTCAGCGACGAGGAACTGATCGATGCTGCGCTGAAATCGCTGCCGGCGTCGTTCGGCGATGCCCGCAACCATTTCATGGAAGGCAAGATCCACCGCTGGCTGTCCTCGGTGAACGCGCTGCCCGGCGGATTGCCGGTGCGCGACGTCATGACCAACCATCGCCCCGAGCCGAAGGACCATCCGGGGATCGTCGTGGTCGGCGATTACCTGTTCGACTCCACGCTCAACGGCCTGCTCGATTCGTCCGATGCGGCGACCGATATCATCGTCACTGAAATGATGCGGTTGCGCCGCGCCCGTTCGCTTGGCGATGCCGCGTCCGACAGGATCGACGGGGATTACTTCAGGAACTACCGCGGCGTCGGGCCTTACAGCGAGGCCTGGAGCCAGTTCACCGATCCCGATTATCTGACGAGCCTGATCAAGATCGTCTGGAACCGGTCCAGGGGCTACAAGCTGCTGGTCGCGGGTTCTGCCAGCGGCGAACTGGTCGGCGCGCTGCGCGACCGCGGCATCGATGCCTGGGGCATTGAGAACAACCGGGCGATCCACGCCAGGACGCCGAAGGCCCTGAAGAAGTTCAACAAGCTCGGCTCCATCGTCGACATGCCGTTCAAGGCGAACGAATTCGACTTCGTGTTCGAGACCAGCCTCTGCCACGTCGCCGAAAAGCAGGTGCTGCGGGCGGTGCGTGAACTGAACCGCGTCATGAAGACCGGCCTGGTGTTCGGATCGGTGACCTCGGACATGGCGCCGGCCGTGATCGACCGTTACGACCTGCTGCGCGGGGTCAAGAAGCTCGGTACCTGGTGGGAGTGGTCGGAACTGTTCTTCAGCAACGGCTTCGATCTCTCGATGCACCGCCGTGACTGCACCGACGAGTTGTGGGCGGCGACGCTTGCCGCCAACAAGGGCCCGGGACAGTGGTACGCCGACGCCGACAGCCTGCGCTACTCGTTCTTCGACAAGGTCGATCCGGAAGATCAGGCCTGAACGGCGCCGGCTGGCCGGCGCCGGACGGCTCCAATTGTTTTGCCGAATTCATCCCGATCGCTTAAGGTCGGTGCGGTAGCGCTTGCCGCTATCTTGTTCGATTTGCGGTCATGCCGGCCGTGCAGCATCGGTTGGTTTTATGGCGCCCAAGCCTCCCTCTTCGGATGATCAGAATCCCGCGCCGGCGGTCGATGCTGAGCTTGCGAAGAAGCTTGCGCTCGAGGCCGAGGCGGCGGCCAGGACAGCCGGCGCGCCGGTCGATGCCGGCAAGGAAGGCAAGGACAGCAAGAACAAGGAAGACGAGGACGAGCTGGAGCTCGACGACGATGATGACGAGGACCTCGTCGTCTTCACCGCCAAGGAAGCCGCCGGCGCGATGGCGACGATCTACGGCTTCATCAAGCCGCACCTCGGCAATTACCGGAAGCTGATCGGCTTCGTGACCTTCGGCGTGCTGGTCGAGACGTTGTTCAACGTCATCATGCCGCTGAGCCTGAAATTCCTGATCGACGACGCGCTCGGGGAGGAAGACTTCCAGGCGCTCTACAAGATTCTCGGCGTGCTGGCGGTGGCCGGTATCATCACCTCGATCGTTGCCGTCTGGTACGAGCGGTGGGACGCGCGGCTGGCCGCGAGCATCATCGCGGACGTGCGGCTGCGGATGTTCGACCACGTCCAGAGCCTGCCGGCGTCCTATTTTGCGCGCACCAAACGCGGTGAAATCCTGTCGCGCTTCTCGATCGACCTTTCGGCCTTCGAGGGCGCGATCAAGACCGTCGCCAACAGTGCGGCGCTTCCGTTCCTGGAACTGATTGCCGGTATCATCCTGATGCTGTTCCTGAACTGGCAGCTGGCGGCGGTCGCGTTGCTGGTGTTTCCCATTACGCTGATCGGCCCCCGGATCCTGACGCCCAAGGCGGTGCAGGCCAATTACGAGCAGAAGCAGAACGAGGCGGCGCTGCTGGCCACCGTTCAGGAAAGCGTGGCGGCGCAGGCGGTGATCAAGGCGTTCAGCCTGCAGCGCCGCACGCTCGGCTGGTTCAGCATGCGCAACCAGGATGTGCGGATCAAGACCGCGTCGGCTGTGTTCCTGTCGACCATGGTGGAGCGCACCGTCACCATCTCGGTGCTGTTGCTGCATCTCGTGGTGCTGGCGATCGGCGCCTATCTGGCCACCAAGGGCCAGATCACCATCGGCACCTTCGTCACCTTCGAGAGCGCGTTCTGGGAAGTGTCCTACAACATCGCCCATCTGATGCACTTTATTCCGGTGTCGATCCAGGCGGCGGCGGCGGTGCGGCACATGCAGGAATTGCTGGACGAGCCGACCCGCGGGTCCGATCGTCCCGGGGCGCCGGAACTGCCGCGCATCACCAACGACATCACCTTCGATCGCGTGAACTTCAAGTACGAGGGCAGCGAAACGCCGGTGCTCGACAATTTCAGCCTCAAGCTCAATGTCGGCAAGCGCATCGCGATCGTGGGTCCCAGCGGCTCGGGCAAGAGTACGCTGCTCAACATGATCCTGCGGCTCTATACGCCGGACGAGGGCAAGGTAACCATCGATGGCGTCGACATCCGCCGGGTGACGCTCGAATCGTTGCGCCGGAGCATGGCGGTCGTGTTCCAGGAGAACATGTTGTTCAACATGTCGCTCCGGGAGAACATCCGGCTCGGCAAGGAGGGCGCCACCGACGAGGAGGTCGTGGCGGCGGCGAAGAAAGCCGAGATCCACAGCTTCATCATGAGTCTGCCGCAGAAATACGATACGCCGGTCGGCGAGCGCGGCGACACGCTGTCGGGCGGCCAGCGCCAGCGCATCGCGATCGCGCGCGCGATCATCCGTAATCCGGCGCTGCTGCTGCTCGACGAAGCAACCTCGGCGCTCGACCAGACCACGGAAGCTGCGATCAACCGCACGCTGCTCAACGTGGCCGAAGGGCGCACCATGATCTGGTCGACCCATCGCCTGACGTCGGTGGTTGAGATGGACGAGATCATCGTGATCTCGGGCGGCCGGGCAGTCGAGCGCGGTTCACACGCGCAATTGCTCGCGGCCAACGGCATGTACCGCAAGCTCT
>JAQSDT010000265.1 GCA_029946075.1 bacterium
AGCTTGATCGAGTTCTCGCCCTTCACGCCCGAGACGGCCTCGGAGACGTTGTCCTGCAGATATTGCGAGAAGTTGAATTCGACGCCTGGGAATTTATCCTGCAACTGCGCCAGCAATTCGCCGGTCAGATCTTCCTTGTCCTTGGTGCCCGGCCACTCGCTGTTGGGTTTCAGGGGAGCGAAGAACTCGGCGTTGAAGAGACCGGCGGCGTCGGTGCCGTCGTCGGGCCGGCCATGCTGCGACACCACCGATTCCACCTCGGGCCGCGCGCGGATCAGCTTGCGCATCTCGTTGACGTAGACATTGCCTTCCTGCAGCGAGATCGTCGGCGGCAGCGTGGCGCGGATCCACAGGTTGCCCTCTTCCAGCTTGGGCAGGAATTCCAGCCCCAGCAGCCGCGCAAAAGCGACGGTCAGCAGCACCAGACCGATGGCGCCGCCCATCACGATCCGGCGGTTGGCCAGCGCCCAGTTCAGCACCGGCAGATACAGCAGATCGAGCTTCTTCACGACCCAGGTTTCGGCCTCGTTCATATGCGCGGGCAGGATGATGGCGCTCAGCGCCGGCGTGATGGTGAAGGTTGCGAGCAGGCCACCTGCCAGCGCGTAGGCATAGGTTCGCGCCATCGGCCCGAAGATGTTGCCTTCGACGCCGCTCAGCGTGAACAGCGGCAGGAAGGCGGCGATGATGATGGCTGCGGCAAAGAAGATCGAGCGCGACACGTCGGCCGCGGCCGACAGGATGGCGTGGCTCCTCATCCCCATCATGGTTTCGGGCGAAATGTGGCTCTGCTCATCGGCCGAAAGCGCCGTGGTCTGCGACAGCCGGCGGAAGATCGCTTCCACCATGATCACGGTCGCATCGACGATCAGACCGAAGTCGATCGCGCCGACCGAGAGCAGATTGGCGGATTCGCCGCGCATGACGAGGATGATGACGGCGAAAAACAGCGCGAACGGAATCGTCGCGCCGACGATCAATGCGCTGCGGAGATCGCCGAGAAACACCCACTGCAGCAGCACGATCAGCAGGATGCCGACCACCATGTTGTGCAGCACGGTGTGGGTGGTGAGGTCGATCAGGTCCTTGCGGTCGTAGATGCGCTCGATCTTCACGCCGGGCGGCAGGATCGTGGAATTGTTGATCTGGCGGACGAGCTGTTCGACCCGGGCGATGGTCGGCGAACTCTGTTCGCCGCGCCGCATCAGCACGATGCCCTGCACGATGTCGTCGTCCTGGTCCAGGCCGGCAATGCCGAGGCGAGGTTTCTCGCCGATCGTCACATGGGCGATGTCCTTGATCAGGACCGGATTGCCGCCGGACTGCGACACCATGGTGTTGTTGAGGTCGTCGATCGAGCGGATCAGGCCGACGCCGCGCACCACGGCCGATTGCGCGCCGATGTTGACGGTGTTGCCGCCGACATTGATGTTGGCGTTGTTGACCGCCTGCAGCACCTGCGGCAGCGTCAGCCCGTTGGCGACCAGCTTGTTGAAGTCGACCTGCAACTCGTAGGTCTTGGTCTTGCCGCCCCAGCCGGTGACGTCGATCACGCCGGGCACAGCGCGGAAGCGGCGCTGCAGCACCCAGTCCTGCAGCGTCTTGAGGTCGAGCACGCTGTAGTTCGGCGGGCCCTTGAGGCGATAACGAAAAATCTCGCCGGTCGGGCTGAGCGGCGAGATGGTCGGCTGGACGTTGCCTGGCAACGGCGCAAGTTGCGACAGCCGGTTCAGCACCTGCTGCAACGCCTCTTCATAGGTGTAGTCGAAGGAGAACTGAAGTTTGACGTCGGACAATCCGTACAGCGAGATGGTGCGGATGGTGCGCAGGTTCTTGATACCGGCGACCTGGGTCTCGATCGGGATCGTGATGTAGCGCTCGATTTCTTCCGACGACAGCCCCGGGCTTTGCGTCACGATGTCGACCATCGGCGGGGTCGGATCGGGATAGGCCTCGATGTTGAGCTGCTTGAACGCGATCAGGCCGCCGATCATCACCGCGATGAACATGCCGACCATTAGATAGCGGCGGCTGACTGCCAGGGCGACGAGACGATCCATTCAGGTCGAAGCTTTCAATGAAGGGATCAGCTGCCCGATGCGGCCCGGTCGATGAACAGCGCGCCCTTCGTGACGATCTGCTCGCCGGGCTTCAGATTGCCGAGCACCTCGACGAGATCGCCGTTGGTGAGGCCGGGCTTGATCTGGCGTAGCTCGATCGATTTGTCGGCATAGGCCACCCAGATCCGGACCTGGTCGCCTTCGTAGATCAGCGCCTGCTTCGGCACGCCGACCGCCGGATGATCGTTCGCCGAATAGATCGTCACGTTGGCGAACATCTCCGGCTTCAGCAGGTTGCTGGCGTTGTCGATGGTGGCGCGGACCAGAAGCCGGCGCGAGGCCGGATCGATCGCGGTGGCGACGTAGTTGATACGCGCCGACAGCGGACGGCCCGGCAACGCCAGCACGTTGAAGGTCACTTCCTGGCCGACGGCGACGTTGGCGCAATCGCTCTCGCGGACGAAGGCCGTCATCCAGACGGTGGAGAGATCGCCGATCACATAAACAGGGTCGCTGGCGCCGGCGTTGACGTACTGACCGGGACCGATCTTGCGCTGGACCACGGTGCCGGCGATCGGCGCGAAGATGGTGGTTTCCGGATTGATGCGGCCCTTTTCCTGAAACGTCGCGATATCCTCGTCGGTGAGGCCGAGGATGCGCAGCTTGTTGCGCGCTGCCTGCATCGCCGTTTCCGAAGAGCGCACGTCGTTCTGCGCCTGGATCAGCGTCGCCTGGCTCTGCTGATAATCCTTCAGCGGAACGGCCTTGCCTTCGAACAGGTCCTTGGCGCGCGTGCTTTGCAGCTGCGCCAGTTCGAGCGCGGACTTCGCCTTGTTCATGGCGGTCATCGACGCGATGAAATCGTTCTGCGCCTGGACGTTGTCGGCCGCCTCGATCACGAACAGCGGCTGGCCCTTGACCACGGCATCGCCCGGCCGCGCCAGCAGCCTGGTGACCCGGCCCGCATAGGGCGAGAACACCGGCGTCGAGCGGTCTTCGTCGATCGCGATCTTGCCTTCGGTGATGTTTTCGGTGCGGAAGCCGCGCTCGGCCACCGGCTGGATCGTCAGGCTGGCCCATTCCGCCGGGCTCGGCGTGTAGCGCTGCAGGCCCTTGCGCGACTGGCTCGAAACTTCCGAATGCCCGCGCTTTGGGCTGCCCGAGGGAAAGAAGCTCCAGGCGGCCGCGCCGGCAACGGCCAGCACGATAGCGCCGATAACCCACTTCCTGGGGCTAACCGTCTCCAATCCCTTGGCAACCTTGTTCAGCATGGGCCCGGTTCAACTCGGCGATTACGTCCGGAGAAGTCTGCCTCACCGGAGCGCTAATAGTGCCCAATTAGTGTTACAGACAACATAAAAATAGATAACAGCCATGCTGTTCGACGTTAAACTTACGACAGCCGGCATGAACGCCGCCTGAATGCCTATTCATGTGGCGGCCATCGCGGCGGGTGGCTGCCGAGCGGCATTGCCGGCCGGGTCCAAAAAGCCGGTGTTTTGGCCAGAATCGCAGAGTGCCGGACCGATTGAAGCGGCCCGAAGCCCGACGGCACGGCTTCGATCAGGGGGGCGACTTCTTCTCCCGTAAAATCCCGGATTTTCAGGCCGCCCGCGACCCGGCCCAAATTCCATAGCCAGCGCCCGGTCTGCGCCAACGATACCTGAACGTGCCAACTGCCTCCTTCACGCGCCTGGCGTGCTTTGGCCATCATGGCGCCGAACGCCATGAAATAGCCGGTGGCGTGATCGAGCATCTGCGCCGGCAATTCCTTCGGTCCGTCGATGCCGGCCACCTGCCCTTCGGCGTGATTGAAGCCGGTCGTGGTCTGCACCAGCGAATCGAAGCCGCGTCGCTCCGCCCACGGACCGGCATGGCCGTAGGCCGACAGTGTCACATAGACGATGCCGGGATTGATGCGGGCCGCATCCTCCGGCGAAAATCCCAGCCGCGCGAGCGCGCTCGGCCGGTAGCCTTGCGAGAAGATGTCCGCGCCGGCCAGGAGCTCGCGCAACACGGCGCGGCCCTCGTCACGCTTGAGTTCGACGAAGCTCGTCAGCTTGCCGCGGCCGGTATCGATGGCAAGCCAGGGTATCGCCGGCAGGTCCGGCCCCGATATCAGCATCACATCGGCGCCGTGAGCGGCGAGCGTGCGGCCGGCGACGGGGCCTGCGATCACCCGCGACAGATCGAGCACGCGAATGCCGGCAAGCGGACGATCGCCCTTCGGCCACGGTTTTGGCGCGGCCTCGCCGATTTTCGTGATCGAGATCAGCGGCAGCCCGGCGAGCGCCTTGGCGTGCGGCGTCGCCTGCCATTGCTCGTGCGTGCGCATGAAGGCGACGACACAGCCGCCGGCATAGGCTGCGGTTTCGAACGCCTCGCCATCCCATTGCATCAACGCGGCCTGAACCTCCTCGCGCTCCGGCTTGCAGTTCAGCACCTTGCAGACGGCATCGCGGTGATGTCCGAAATTCGTGTGCAGGCGCACGAAGCCGTTGTCGCGGGTCTTGTAGATGCCGGCGATCGCGTCCCAGGCCGGCGGCGGTGGCTTGCCGTCGACCCGCAGGTAACGCTCGCTGCGGCATTCGACGACGGCATGGCGCATGTCGACGGTGACGTCCTGCGCCTGCCCGCTGCGCTGCTTCCAGATCGCAGCCGCTGCCAGCCCGGTCGCGGCGACGCTGACTTGCGCGGCAGCGGCGACGCGAAACGAGGACGGCAGTTGCGGCTCATCGCCGGTCAAGGTGAGCGCCTCGAGCGCCGCAGTCTCGCCGCCGTTTGAAATCCAGATATCGGAGAGTATCTCGCGCGGGCTTTGCATGTCCGTCCCTGTCTTTTACCGTTTGATCAATCGTAGATGGGGTAACGGGCCGACCGATTTAGCCGCCCGCTCGCTACGGCGC
>JAQSDT010000266.1 GCA_029946075.1 bacterium
TAACGCTAAATCCCACGTAATTGTGGCTTATTCTGCGGCCTGCCGGGCTCCCCGCACGCCCTGTGCGAGAGCCGCGACCAGATCGGCCACGGCGCCCACAGTTTTGGACGTCGCCCGGCCCTCGGCATCGAGACTGCCGGAGAGAGCATCGACCAGCGCGGTGCCGACCACGGAGCCATTGGCCTTCTCGGCGATCGCGCGGGCCGCTTCCGGCGTGCGAATGCCGAAGCCGACGCAGACCGGCAACTTGGTGTGGCGCTTGATGCGGGCGACGGCTTCGCCGACCACGTTGCTGTCGGCGCTGGCGCTGCCGGTGATTCCGGTGACGGAGACATAATAGACGAAGCCCGAGGTGTTCGCGAGCACCGCCGGCAGGCGCTTGTCGTCGGTGGTCGGCGTCGCCAGACGGATGAAATTCAATCCCGCCTTCAGCGCGGGAATGCAGAGCTCGGTATCTTCTTCCGGCGGCAGATCGACGATGATCAGGCCGTCGACGCCGGCAGCTTTCGCGTCGACGAGGAATTTGTCGACGCCGTAGATGTAGATCGGATTGTAGTAACCCATCAGCACGATCGGCGTGGTGTCGTCGCCCTTGCGGAAACCGCGGACCATCTCCAGCGTCTTCCGCAGGGTCATGCCGGCTTTCAGCGCGCGCAGGCCCGCCGCCTGGATCGACGGACCGTCGGCCATCGGATCGGTAAAGGGCATGCCGATCTCGATCATGTCGGCGCCGGCCTTCGGCAGCGCCTTGATGATGTCGAGCGAGGTCGCGGGATCGGGATCGCCGGCCATCAGGAAGGTGACGAAAGCCGAACGGCCTTCCTTGGCGAGTTCGGCGAATTTGGCGTCGATACGGGTCACTTCTTCCTGCCCTTCAGAATTTCCGTGATCTGCGGGATGTCCTTGTCGCCGCGGCCGGAGAGATTGACGACCATCAGATGATCGTGCGGGCGCTTCGGCGCGAGCTCCATCACCTTGGCGATGGCATGCGCGGGCTCCAGCGCCGGCGGAATGCCTTCCAGCCGCGTCAGCAACTGGAACGCCGCGAGCGCCTCGTCGTCGGTCGCGGACAGATACGTGACCCGGCCGGTCTCGTGCAGCCAGGAATGCTCCGGCCCGATGCCGGGATAATCGAGGCCCGCCGAGATCGAATGCGCGTCCTGGATCTGGCCGTCCTCGTCCATCAACAAATAGGTGCGATTGCCGTGCAGCACGCCGGGGCGGCCGCCCGCGATCGAGGCGGCATGAAGCTGCGTCAGCCCGTGGCCGGCCGCTTCGACGCCGAAGATTTCGACGGAGGGATCGTCGAGGAACGGATGGAACAGGCCCATCGCATTGGAGCCGCCGCCGATGCAGGCGACGAGCGAATCCGGCAGGCGGCCTTCGATCTCCTGCATCTGCGTCCTGGTCTCGCTGCCGATGATCGACTGGAAGTCGCGCACCATCATCGGATAGGGATGCGGACCCGCAACCGTGCCGATGCAGTAGAACGTGTTGTGCACGTTGGTGACCCAGTCGCGCAGCGCGTCGTTCATCGCATCCTTCAGCGTACGCGCGCCGGACTGCACCGGGACCACCTTGGCGCCGAGCATTTCCATGCGGATCACGTTGGGCTGCTGCCGCTCGACGTCGACCGCGCCCATATAGACCACGCAGTCGAGACCGAACCGTGCGCACAGCGTCGCGGTAGCGACGCCATGCTGGCCGGCGCCGGTCTCGGCAATGATGCGCTTCTTGCCCATACGGCGCGCGACCATGATCTGGCCGAGCACGTTGTTGACCTTGTGCGAGCCGGTGTGATTCAGCTCCTCGCGCTTGAAATAGATCTTTGCACCGCCGAGGTGTTCGGTCAGGCGTTCGGCGAAATACAGCGGCGAGGGCCGGCCGACATAGTTCTTGAGGTGACCGTTCATCTCGGCCTGGAACGCCGGATCGGCCTTGGCGTCGGCATAGGCCTTTTCCAGTTCGAGGATCAGCGGCATCAGCGTTTCGGCGACATAGCGTCCGCCGAAAATGCCGAAATGCCCGCGCTCGTCGGGGCCGGTGCGGAACGAATTGGGCAGGTTATGATTCATCGGACCATCAGTTCTTCGGTGGCGCGCGCGGCGCGAATGAAATTGCGGATCATCTCGGGATCCTTGATCCCCGGCGCGCTTTCGACGCCGGAGGATACGTCGACGCCGCCGGCACGGGTGACGCGAACGGCTTCCGCGACGTTGTCGATGGTGAGACCGCCTGAAACCAGATACGGCAGTTCGAGTTCGAGTTTCGCCAGCAGCGTCCAGTCGAACACGGCGCCGAGCCCGCCGGGACGAGTCGCACCCTTCGGCGGCCGGGCATCGAACAGGATGCGATCGGCGACGCCGGCATAACCCGGCAGCACGGCGAGATCAGCCGACGTCTCGACCGGGAGCGCCTTCATGACCGGCAGGCCGAACTTCGCCTTGATGTCGCGCACGCGCGCGGTGGTTTCCTTGCCGTGCAGCTGCAAAAGATCCGGCCGCAGGGTCTCGACGATGTTCTCGAGCGTGGCGTCGTCGGCATCGACCGACAGCGCCACCTTGAGCGCGCGGCCTTTGGCCTGCTTGCCGAGTTCGCGCGCCGTCTCCAGGCCGATGTGGCGCGGCGACGGGGGGAAGAACACGAACCCGACCATGTCGGCGCCAGCAGCGAGCGCTGCGTCGAGCGTCTCGTGCGTGGACAGGCCGCAAATTTTGACGAGCAGGGACATGATCTCTCGGAAGTCTCACGGAGGCGGATTTCGTGACGGCCGGCAGGCCAACAGGGGGGGGCCGACGGGGCGGGTTCTACAACGTCGCGCCCTGCTTGTCTCGCCCGGCGGACCCGTAGAATCCGTAAGATGCCGGCGCCGGAAGCCTTGCCTGATCCCTTGCTTGATCGGCCCGGGAGACCGCCGCGGCGGCCCGCAGATCGGCGGTTTCCGCCCGTGCCCGGCGGGCATCGGCCTCGTGCTGACGCGCGGCGCGGCGCCAGTGGCGCTGCCGGAACCAGGTCGCCATGCCCCCGGCGGCGACGCCGAGGATGGCCACGGCAATGATCACGACGAACAGCGGCAGCTTCACCGCGACCGACGGATCGACCGAATTGAAGGGGTCGAACGAAACGGTGACGAAATGGCGGTTGGCAACCGCAAAGACGATGAAGAGAATCCCTAAGGGAATGACGATCAGGGCCGTGAAAAACTTTCGCATGACCATCTCTCGTCCTGCTGGAGATCAGGCGGGCCGACGTCCCGAACGGCCCGTAACGCGGCTACCAGTCGCAGCAAACCGCGGGCGTGCGCCTTACGCGCCGGCCTCGGCCGCGCCGTCTTCGCGGTTGAGCCGCTCGCGCATTTCCTTGCCGGTCTTGAAGAACGGCACGCTCTTCTGGTCGACCGGCACGTGGGCGCCGGTGCGTGGATTGCGGCCTGCGCGGGCAGGCCGATGCTTGACCGAGAACGCGCCGAAGCCGCGCAACTCGACGCGGTCGCCGCGCGCCAGCGCTGCCACGATCTCATCGAGGATCGCGTTCACAATGTTCTCCACATCCCGCTGGTAGAGGTGCGGGTTGTGCTCGGCGATGCGCTGAACAAGCTCAGATTTGATCATCGAAGTTGGGATCCGGGGTCGTGCGGATATCCATTTCCGTGAAAATGCCTTGAACTGTCAAGACGCTAAATCAAATTTGGGTGACGTGAATTCGCGTGACAAAGGCCCCGGAAGCGGATTGTGGCGGCACCCGCGGTGCGAGAGGGTGGCCAAATCCACACCCGGTGAGGTTCAATTGGTTGCAGCCGGCCGCCACAATGCCAGCATGCCGTCGAGGGCGAGCTGATCGACCGCCTGGGCGACGCCTGCCTGCTCGATCTGGCGTGCGATGGAACCGAGACCCATCGCATGGAACGCGACGGAGGCCGCTGTTCGCAGGAAGGTCAGGTCACCGAACTGCGGCGTGAGCTTGAAATCGCGCACCGGCAGATCGCTCTTGACCTTCTTCTCGGCCACCAGCCAGGCGATCGCGGTTTTCTCGTCGCCGAGCTGGTCGACCAGCTTCAGTTCGAGCGCTTGCCGGCCGGTGAAGACGCGGCCGTCAGAGACTTTTTCGAGCAACGCATCGTCCATGCCGCGGCGATCCTTCACGAGGCCGCGGAACCAGGCGTAGGAATCCTTCACCAGCGCGTCGAGCGCGGCGCGCGCTTCGGGGCTGGTCGGCTCGAAACCGTTCGGCGCAGCCTTCAAGGGCGAGGATTTCACCTCCTCGACCTTGACGCCGACGGTCTTCATCAGCTCGCTGAAATTAGGAAACTGAAACAGCACGCCGATCGAACCGACCAGCGAGCTTTGCCGGGCGACGATGTGATCGGCGGCGATCGCGGTGATGTAGCCGCCGGATGCGGCGAGGCCCTCGACGACCACGACCACCGGCTTCTTGGCCTTCAGGCGCACCAGCGAATCGTAAAGCTGCTCGGAGCCGGCGGTGGTGCCGCCTGGTGAATTGATGTGCACGATGACGGCGGCGGCCTGCGACTTCTCCAGCCGCTCCAGCGCCTCGACGCGCGCCTGATCGCTGCGGATCAGACCCTCGATATTGACGCGCGCGATCGATCCCGACGAGGTCAGCGATGCGCGCCCGGCCGGCGTCGCGATCACGCCGATGCCGACGACGGCTGCGATCAGCACCACCGCGGCCACCACCCGCCAGAACGTCAGCTTGCGGCGAATCCTGCGGCGATCGACGATCACGTCCGAATCGAGCGACATCGAAAATCTCCTGAAGTATCTGCGCGTTTTGCGCTCGGCAGCGTGAGCGAAGCGTTATCTGATTACATCAATTGCGATGCAATATGAAGAAAACAAGGCCCTGCTTATCTCCCCTCTCCCCTTGTGGGAGAGGGTGGATCGCCGTCGCGTAGCGGCGGCGAGACGGGTGAGGGGTATGTCTC
>JAQSDT010000267.1 GCA_029946075.1 bacterium
GTCATTCGGATTGCCGCCGAGTGCTTCCATCGCCTTCAGATAATGCAGGATCATGGCGTAGTTGCCGGCCTGCGTCATCGAGGGCATCGCGTTCTTGTTGGCAAGCGCGGCGAAGCGCTTCGACCAGGCGCGCGTGGCGTCGTTCTGATCCCAGTAGAACGATTCCGTGAACGTCAGGCCGTTTGCGGTCTTGAGGCCCAGCGAGTGCACGTCGTTGATGAACAGCAGCAGTGCGGCGAGTTTCTGGCCGCCCGCGACGACGCCGAATTCGGCGGCCTGCTTGATCGAGTTGGTGGTGTCGCCGCCGGCGTTGGCAAGCCCGATCACCTTGGCCTTCGAAGCCTGCGCCTGCAGCAGGAAGGACGAGAAGTCGGCGGTGTTGATCGGCGCCTTGACGCCACCGAGCACCTTGCCGCCATTGGCGGTGACGACGGCCGAGGTGTCGCGCTCGAGCGCATGACCGAACGCGTAGTCGGCGGTCAGGAAGAACCAGCTGTCGCCGCCGGATTTGGTGAGCGCCTTGCCGGTGCCGTTCGCCAGCATGTAGGTGTCGTAGGTGAATGACACCGTGTTCGGCGTGCAGGCCTTGCCGGTGAGGTCGGCGGTCGCCGCACCCGAATTGAGCAGGACCTTGTTCTTTTCCTTGATGAGGTTGTTGACCGCCAGCGCGACGCCCGAGTTCGGCGTATCGGCGATCGCATCGACCTTGTCGTTGTCGAGCCACTGCCGCGCGATGTTGACGCCGACGTCAGGCTTGTTCTGATGATCGCCGCTGACGACGTCGATCTTCCAGCCCTTCTTGAGCAGGCCGGAATCCTCGATCGCCATTTTCACCGCAACCACGGAATTGGGACCGCCGATGTCGGCATAGAGGCTCGACATGTCGTTCAGGACGCCGATCTTGACGGTCTTTTCCTGGGCCAGGGCAGGCGAAGCCAGGCCGATCGCAGCAAGCGCCACGGATGCAGCGAACTGCCGCGCGATAGTCGTCGTCATAGTAGCAATCCTCCAGAAAAGATCTTTGCCGGCCCTCTTCCTGGAGCCTGCTCGGGACTTCGATAGTCGTTCCCGCGAAGCTGGGCAATCCACCTAACGTAGCGCGTCGGATGTCAGGCGGAACTTCTGGATCCGCTTACCGGTATCGACTTCGGCGGTATAGACGTTGCCCCTGGCGTCGATGGCCATGGCGTGGATCCAGTGGAACTGGCCGGCATTCCGGCCGCTACGGCCGAAACTCCCGACCACGGTACCGTCGTCACGCCGGAGTACCCGGATTTCGTTGTTTTCGCCGTCCGCGCTCAGCAAATAAGTCTGCTTCGGATCGGGCCAGATCGCGATGTCCCAGACTGCGCCGTTGCCCAAGGTGTTCTTTTCGTAGAACCACTCCTTCACAAAAGTTCCATCCTTCCTGAACACCTGGATGCGGTTGTTGATGCGGTCGCAGACATAGAGCAGCCCGTCATTGGCGAGTTTCACGCAATGGACGGGATTTGCGAATTGCTGCGGGGGAGGTCCCTTGGGATCGTAAGGCGGCTGCTTGTCGTCGCTCGGCGGCTTGCCGTAGGCGCCCCAGTGCCGCTTGTAGGCGCCCGTGGTGGCGTCGAACACGATGATGCGCCGATTGCCATAGCCGTCGGCGACGTAGATTTCGTTGGCGTCCTTGTCGACGGCGGTCTCGGCGGGCTTGCCGAGCTGCGTGGTATCGCCGGAACCCTTGCTCGGCGCGATCTTGCCGATCTGCATCACGAACTTGCCGTCGAGGGTGAATTTCAGGATCGCGTTGTCGTTGTCGGCATTGCCGCCGACCCAGACGAAGCCGCGCTCATCGACCTCGATGCCGTGTTCGCGCCCGACCCATTCATAGCCTTCGCCGGGGCCGCCCCACGAACGCAGCAGATTGCCGTCGGCGTCGAACTCCAGCACCGGCGGCGCAGAGACGCAGCATTTGGAACGCGGCGGGCTCAGCGCCGCGCCTTTCTCGTCGTCGGTCAGGGAGCGCGGACGGTGGATTACCCAGATATGGCCCTGCGCATCCACGGTGATGCCGCCGACCTGGCCGAGGATCCAGTTGTTCGGCAGCGGCTTCGGCCAGGCGGCATCGACGGCGAAGGTCGGGATATCGGCGGCGCGTGCGCTGGATGAGATGAGCGGCATTCCCAGCAGCATCGCTGCGGCGACGCAGGTTCGGACGAAATGCTGGATGGCAGGTATCGGGTGCGCGCGATCAGGCGTCGGCATCATGGCTTCCTCCCTTGATCTTATTGGCGGGGCTTTGTCCGCTGGGAGCGCAGTCAATAACCCGGCACTTTCCAAGTCAATTGTGCGGCGCATTGAAAGGGAGTGTTGGCATCGATGACCGGCAATTGTGCACCGTGTGTGCTTGGGATAGCCTGAATGCTCCGTGCTATAATTGAATCACTTGGAGAGGACATTCATGTCGAAGCGTGCCGGGCTTACGTTTGCTGTTGTACTTGTCGCGCTGGCGTCGAATGCCTCTGCGGTTCGCGCTGACACCTGGAAAGAGGCGACGACGGCGTTTGCCAAGAAGGAATATGCGCGGGCGGCAAAGCTGTTCAAGCCGCTGGCGGAGAAGGGCAACGCGCTCGCGCAATACCGGATCGCCAAGATGCACCAGATGGGTCTCGGCGTTTCCAAGGATGCCAGGCAGGCGAAGAAGTGGGGCCAGCTTTCAGCCAAGCAGGGCAACGCCGAAGCGGCGGCGCTGATGGGCAGCCTCTACTACAAGGCTGACGGCGGCGAGGCTGCCGACGTGGTGCGCGCCTACGCCTGGTACGACGTCTCGGCCGAGCAGGGCAACGCGGAGGCGAAGAAGGAAATCGCCGTCATCGCGAAGGACATGACGCCCGCGCAATTGTCCGAAGCGCGCGAGAAGGCGCAGAAGTGCAAGACGTCGAAGCTCGAGCAGTGCGACTGATCCAACCCTCGTCCTGAGACTGACTCGAAAAGCAGCAAATCATCGTCATGCCCGGCCTTGTGCCGGGCATCCACGTTCTTATCGCCTACAGAAGGGCGTGGATGGCCGGGACAAGCCCGGCCATGACGGAGAATGAATCAATTCTCGGTCAGGCTCTGAGTAGCCCGCGGAGGGGTTTGTTGCGCAGCACTACTCGGGGCTGCGAAAGCTCCGCAGTGTCCGCGCCTTGTAGTCGTAGAGCTTGCCGGTCTCGGTCCAGTCGGGCGAACACATCGGCACGATGAATGCGGCGGCCTGCTCGGGCGTATCCAGCGTCATCGGATCTTCGCCCGGAAAGACCGACGCGCGCATGCGGGTGCGGATCGGGCCGGGACTGAACAGATTGACGCGCAGCTTGGAGTTGGCGGTTTCATTCGCCCAGGAGCGCGCCAGCGTATCCAGCGCCGCCTTCGAGGCCGCATAGGGGCCTTGATAGGCATTCGCCTTGCTGGCGGCGCCCGATGTCACGAACACGGCGCGGCCGGCGTCCGACACGCGCAGCAGCGGATCCATGCAGCGGATCAACTGAAAATTCGCGGTGACGTTGATCGCGAACACGTCGGTCCACGGCTTGACCTCGATATGGCCGAGCGGCGAGGAGGGCCCGGCGATGGCGGCATTGCCGACGAGGATATCGAGCTTGCCATGGCGCTCGTGCAGCGCGGCGCCGAGCCGGGCGATGCCTTCGAAATCGGTCAGGTTCAGCGGCACCAGCGTTGCGCTGCCGCCGTCCTTGCGGATCTCGTCGTCGAGTTCTTCCAGCCCGCCTTGCGTACGCGCCACGGCAATCACATGTGCGCCGGCTTTCGCCAGCGCGAGTGCGGCGGCATAGCCGATACCGCGCGAGGCACCGGTGACGAGGGCGATACGGGAAGCGAGGGGTTTGGTCATCGAAGCAAACTCTATCGTCGTCGTCCGGGCGAACGCCGGGACCCATACGCCGTGACGGCTATGAAGCGTAAGGTGTTCGTATCAAATGGCGTTCGAAAAACGAAGGCCGGTGGCTATGGGTCCCCGCGCCGGAGCGCAATTGCGCCCTAGGCGGGGACGACAAACCTCAGCTCGCCTCCGCCAGCAGCGACAATTGCCGGGGCTGCGGCTCGACCTGGGTCTGGTCGGTGAGGTGGGTCGGATAGGTGCCGGTGAAGCAGTGGTCCGAGAATTTCGGGTTGGCGGGATCGCGGCCGGGCTCGCCCATGGCGCGGTACATGCCGTCGATCGACAGGAACGCCAGGGAATCCGCGCCGATGATTTCGCGCATTTCGTCCAGCGAGTGGGTCGCGGCCAAAAGGCCGCCACGGTCGGGCAGGTCGATGCCGTAATAGTCGGGATACAGGATCGGCGGCGAGGCGAGGCGGAAATGCACTTCGCTGGCACCGGCATCGCGCATCATGCGCACGATCTTCTTCGAGGTGGTGCCGCGCACCAGGCTGTCGTCGATCAGGATGATGCGCTTGCCTTCGATCGCGGCGCGGTTGGCCGAATGCTTCATGCGCACGCCGAGTTCGCGCACGCTCTGGGTCGGCTGGATGAAGGTGCGGCCGACATAGTGGTTGCGGATGATGCCGAGTTCGAACGGCACGCCGGAATGCTGGCTGTAGCCGATCGCGGCGGGCACGCCGGAATCCGGCACCGGCACCACGACGTCGACCTCGACATGGCTTTCGCGCGCGAGCTGCGCGCCGAAGGACTTGCGGACGTCGTATACCGAACGGCCGCCGACGATGGAATCGGGCCGCGAGAAGTAGATGTATTCGAAGATGCAGGGCCGCGGCGGCTTCGGCGGGAACGGCTTGTGGCTGTGCGCGCCGGCCTCGTCGAACACGATGATTTCGCCGGGCTCGATATCGCGGACGTATTTCGCGCCGATCATGTCTAGTGCGCAGGTCTCCGACGTCAGGATCGGGCGACCGTCGAGATCGCCGAGCACCAGCGGGCGGATGTCGAGCGGATCGCGTGCGCCGATCA
>JAQSDT010000268.1 GCA_029946075.1 bacterium
CTCCACACGATGGCGGCGATCTTCCGGGCGAACTCCATCGAGTTGGTGTTCGGCATTTTCTTGCGCCAGTCAGAAGGGACCGTCACCAGCATCCAGCTCACCGCCGTCTCGAACGGTGTCCAGGCCAGGGTAACCGGCAGGCCGGCTTCGCGCAGAAGGCCGAGACCCTCGACGGAAAAGCCCAGTCCCGCACAGGTGTGAAACTCGTCGACCGGCCGACCCTCGGCAATGAACGGCCAGATGGCGCCGTCGCGGTAGGAGATGGATTCAATGTGATAGGTCGGCTGCATCGCCGTTTCTGTGGCCTCGTACCCCTGGTATTCGCCGAATGGCCCTTCGAGTGAATCGTTCTTCAGCGAGACATGCCCCTCGATGACGATCTCCGAGCTGGCGGGGACTTCGAGATCGACCACTTCGCAGCGCACGACGTCGATCGGCTCGCCGAAGTGGGCGCCGAGATAGTCGGATTCGCTGATCCAGTCCTCCAGCGGCATTGCCGACACGAATGGCAACCCGGGTTCACAGCCCTGACAGACGGCGAAAGGCATCGGCTTGCCGATCTTCACCCACATGTCCCAGATCATCCGGACGTGCTGGGGTTTTTGGAAGAGGCCGGTCATTCGCTTGCCGTCGATCTTTTCGATGCGGGCGATCGACCAGCTCGTCCAGCGGCCGTCGGGCGAACGCACGACGATCGTCCCCCAGGTATTGGCATAGGGCCCGCCATCGCCCTCGTGCAGCGTGCCGATCGGGAAAATGTCCAGTGTCGCGGCGTCGCCGCGCAGGATGTTCTGCTTGAAGGCAGCGGTGGCCACGATCCGGGGGGCAATCTTCGGCTTGGCGCGGCTTGCAACCAGGGCCTCGACGATCTGCTGCCACGTCGACTCGACCGGCAGGCCGACCGACAGCGCGACCCGTGCGGCGGGGCAATCGGGAATGGAACTCAAGGCGCCGGGGGCGCCGAGCGCGCGCATGCCGGGCTTCGCGCCCCTGATGTTGGTGAACAGCGGGGCCGGCGCCTGAACCGGCTGGTCATAGCCGCGTCGGGCGAACGCCGCCATTTCCAGATAGGGGTCGACTTCGTGATCGACAGTACACAAGTCGCCAAGTTCGCGCAGCCTCTCGATGTAGTCGCGAAGGTTGTCGATTCGATCAATCTTCGTGGGCATTGCTTTCTCGGGAATCATCCTAAACAGTAACCCAATCCCCTGACGGTTGCATCCAGCATCGGTCACCGCTGCGGAGCTGTCGCTCCACTCCCGATTACTTCTGTGCACTTCCCCGGGGTGTAGACACGATGATCAGATCGCTCTCCAATATGAGATCCAAAGGCGCGGTTTCATAACGCCCAAATCGGCCGAAAACTAAGATCGTCTGCCGCCAACCCAGAAAGAAGACAACGCATGCCCGCAGGCCACGGAATGGAGTTCGACATCGCCCTGTTTCGCGATGCCACCGAGGTCGTGTTCGCGTTGGCGGACCGCCTCTATGAGAAAGACTCGGCGGCGAGAGCCCCTGTCCCGCGCCGCTATTTCGTCAAAGACGCGAACGAGGCGCATCTGCTCGCGCTCGACGGGTCGGCGGCTATCGTCGGAATGTCCCTCGACGACTTGCTTGCGTGCTCGCAAAGTCCTCACCCGAATGCCGGTCAACTCGTGGCGGTCTACGGTGTTCATCGCGGCTTTCTCCAGCTGATGGCGCGCCCTGGAATCGTTGCCATTGCCGATCTGAGAGGCAAGCGCATCGCCGTCGATACTGATACTGGCTATGCCAGTGCCTTGTATGAAATCCTGCGTCGAAACGGGATCGATCGTCGCAAGGACGTCGAAATCGTATATGCTGGTGCAACCGATTTGCGCTTTCAGAAACTGTTGCATGGCGAATTCGACGCGACACTCCTGGGTGCTCCGTTTACGCGTCTAGCTTTGCGCCAACAGTATTCCTCCTTGGGCTCGGTCATCAAAGCTCTCGGAGGCTATCAAGCGGTGGTTCTTGTGGCGCGGCGACCGTGGCTCGTCCAGCACGCCACAGAGGTGCGCGCGGTAACACAATGCATTGCGCAAACGCTGAAATGGGCGTTGGAGCCTGGCAATCGTCGGGACCTAGTCATTTTGCTCCGAGATATACTGCCAGCCCTCGATGGGCCAAGCGCCGAGCAGGTCGCCGAAGATCTATTCGGTACGACGAACGAGTTCTTGCCGGACGGACGCTTCCATGACCAAGACGCAAGAGTTGTAATCGACCTGTTCAACGGTTCGCATGGGATATCGCTGCCTCTGGATGCAGTGAAGCAGCTCACAATTTATGATTTTCTCGATTCAGCGGGACCACACCAGGGATTGTAGTCTCTCGGGCCTTCGCTTCGACGCCAGCCCATCGCAAGCGCGAAGCAAAGGGCGATCGAACAGCGGGAAACGAAATGCGAAATGAAACTTGGACTGTGAAGCCATGAGCGTCCTTGCCGCGGACAGTACGCCCTTGTGGATCAGCCAGCTCCTCGCTTCGTCATGGCTCTGGATACTGGTCCGCATAGTTTTGACGAGCGCCTATTGGGTCGGTGGCCTACAGAAAGTACTCAACTGGAAGGGAGCTGTCGCAGAATGCGAATCCTTTCACCTTCGTCCGGCGCGATTGATTGCCGCCCTCACCATTCTCGTTGAACTGGGCGGATCAGCTCTGATCATATCCGGCGTTCTCGTGTGGCTGGGCGCCGGCGCGCTCGGCGTATTCACCCTGTTCGCCACGCTAATTGCCTTTCCCTTCTGGACCAAGAGTGCGGCTGAACGGACGAAGATGCTCAATGGATTTTGCGAGCATCTTGGATTGGTCGCAGCCCTGGCGCTGGTCGCCATTGTCGACGCGTTGAAGACAGGCATGTAACTTCGCTTCGGACCTAGCCTCGGCTCCCGATCCTTTAGGCGTGACAGATCGGCTGGTTCTGAATGATACGCGGAGGAAAGCGATTTCGGAGCTGATCGACAGCAGGCCCGATCAGAGCGTCTTGCCACCGAGCAGTTGCCCTCAGACTCCCTATCGATTTCCCTGAGGTCACTATTTATTCCCCGCTTTCTTGGCCTTCCCTTCGATCGAGCAAGGGTTGTCATTTGAACAAGTATCGCCGATCACGCCGACTGCTTGGATTTCGATCTCGATCCCTGGACGGGCGAAATTCGTGACCGTTATTAATGCACTGGCAGGATAGTTTCCATTTTTGAAGAAAGCTTTACGCATTTCAACCCATTTGTCACCATACCGAGGTTCCTTGATGAAAACCGTCATGGTCACGACGTTGTCCAGGCTGCCGCCTGCGCGCCTCAATACATCATCGATCTGAACCACCACTTGCTTGACTTGGGACTCAAAATTGTTGGCTATGTCGTTCCCTTGGCTGTCTTCCGTAGCGGTCTGGCCCGCAACCCAGACCGTTATCCCGCCCGACGTGATTACACCCGGCGAAAACGCGCGCGCCAACTGGTACGGCGTCTTTTCCATGTATTCGCCCGCCTGAGCGGCGGCTGCGAGTGACATTGCAAACAACACGGTGGCGGTACGAATCATGGGGTGCCCCCGACGAATATTACAAAGCGCATTCTTGTCTCCACCTTGGATTCTAAGAGCAGAAGCTTTTATCTGACCTTCGCCAACGCTTGTCGCCGTACTCAGGGCCCGAAAAACTTAGCTGCCCTCCGGTAACCCTGAGACTTCGTCCAAACGACTTGCTAGTTTGGCACGATCAGGAATTCGAATATCGAACAGCTGCTCGACGATGTCGCATACCTCGGCTGCCGATCCGAGGCGGCGATGCTCGCTCGGGCCGTCGATGAAATGGGTGGTAAGGTCGAAATTGTGCAGCATCGTTCGGCGTCCCGGCGTCGAGCGCGAAACGACCAGCATCTTCCGGAACTGCGACTTGGGGTTCGTCGCCGACCACCAGTTGACGATCTCATAGTCGATCGGCAACTGCGGCTGGAGGTCGAAAATAAAAATCGGGCGCCATTTCCCGAGCACCAGCGCTTCCTGCTGCCAGACTTCTCGTTCGCGGACCAGCCGATAAGGGCCATGGGGAGTTGATTGCTCAACGTCCGACACGAGGTCGAGCACGCCGGTCAAAGTCTGACCGCAAAAACCGACATCAACGATGACTGGTCCTTCGGCGAGATCGACCCGCAATGCCATGTGGCTGCGGCCGTTAACATGCCCTTCGGGCACATTCCACTTCACACGGGCCATCAGCCCGACGACCTCGAATCCGACCGTCTCAAGCACGGCCTTGAACAGGGCGGCCTGCTCATAGCAAACACCGCCGCGCTTTCCTCGAACAAGTTTGGTGACAACTGCGTCTAGCGAGAGATCGAGCAGCTTGTCTGTAAGCCGGTCGATATTCTCAAACGCGATTGTGCGGGTGTGGCGCTCCACCAACTCTTCGAGGGTCGCGCGGTCGGGCCGGGCTTCACAATGCCAGTCGATGCGGTCCCGATAGTCGGCAAGTTGCTCCTGAGACATTGGCATAGGCCTACTCCTGGGACGTCGTTAAGCCCCTGCCACCCTAGTCGAGCCGCTCCTCGCTGCCAACAAAGTCGCAGTGACCCGCCCAAGAGCAATCGCAAGGTGCAACGCCAATCACACACGATTCTTCCCAGGCAACTCCTTTCGCTAATATTTATGGGTAATTGCAAGCATCGCGGAGGCGTACGAATTCTCAATGGTCAGCCAGAGATCGGGGCGGACTCGCGCCCCTGAAGGCTGTGCCAACGGGCGCGACTACAGCAACTGCCGCTGCACAAGGCGGCGGAAGGCGCCGTCGCGGGCGACGAGTTCGTCGTAGGTCCCGGTCTCGGCGATCCGGCCGCCCTCCAGCACGATGATGCGGTCTGTGTCGCGGATGGTGCTCAGTCGATGGGCGATGACGAGGCGAGTGGCGTTCATGGCGGCGAGGCTCG
>JAQSDT010000269.1 GCA_029946075.1 bacterium
AACGACACCACGCCGTCCTCATCGCCGACAACGATATCGCCGGGGGAAATGACCGAACCGCCGATCGACACCGGCACGTTGATCTCGCCCGGGCCGCTCTTGTAGGGCCCGCGGTGAATTACCGCGCGGGCGAAGCAGGGGAAGTCGGACGCCGCAAAGGCCGCGACGTCGCGGATCGCGCCATCGATCACATAGCCGGCAGCGCCGCGATATTCGGCGATGTTTTTCATGATCTCGCCGACCAGCGCCCGCGTCTCGTCGCCGCCGCCGTCGACGACGATGACGTCGCCCGGGCCGACCAGTTCGAGCGCCTGATGGATCGCCAGATTGTCGCCCGGCCGCGTCTTCACCGTGAAGGCCGTGCCGACCAGCCGGCCGCTGCGATGGAACTGCCGCAGGCCGACCGCGCCCGGCAGCCGGGCCAGGTTGTCGCTGATGATGGAGGTCGATGCCTCCCGAAACGCTTCGATCAGTTCGGGCGCCGGCTTCGGCACGCTTTTCATGGCAGTCGTGATGGTCATGCGGATCGATTCCCCCTGCGGCCGGTATACGCACCGGCACCCACTACCGGCGCGGTCGAGCACCGCTCATTTTGCGGCGAGAGTGAAGGCTTCGCCGGTTCCAGAACAAGAAGGATTCCGCTTGAGCAGGTATAATGGATTTGAATAGGTCCCCGGTCCACGCGGCTGATAGGTTCCGGGAACCCCGCAGGCAGGCGAGAGGCCTGCGGCAGCCGAATGGCTCCCTTAATGTCACCTTAACCTGACCATTCGACGGTAAAAGGTGTATTCGACGTATCAGGCATCGGCGATCAACGAAGATGTTGTTCCAGACCCTTCAGCCCTCATCGGCGCTTTCGATCATAAGATTTTCCGACATCGACGCCTTCCGGCCGATCGAATTCGTCACCAATGCTCGCAGCGTCCCGCTCAGCCTCGATAATTTCCGTACCGCCCGCGCGATGGTTGCGTTGCCGGACTGCCAGGTCAACGTACACGACTCGTTCGCCCGCATCGTCGATGCCAGTTACCGCGTGCCGCACGGCGTCATCCTGTTCCAGCTCGAAGACGATTACGACGTATCCGCCAACGGCATGACCGTGAACGGCCCGGCCTTCGTCGCGATGCGCGGCCAGGTGGATTGCCAGTTCGTCGAACCGCGCAGCACGCTGCACGCCTTCGTCACACTCTCCCCCAGCCTGCACGACCGCGGGTGGTTCGACCGGCCCGACCAGCTCTGCGCGTTCACGCCCGATGCAAGGGCGCTGGCGGCGGCGCGTTCCATCGTCATCCGAATTCTGCAGACGGCTTCCGCCGCGCCTGATCTGATGAAGCAGCCGGGCTTCACCCATGCGATGCAGGAAAAACTCCTGCTCGCGATCGACGAAATGTTCCGCAGCAGCCGGACGCTTGATTCATCGGACCGGGCATCGAACCGAACCTATTGCCGCATCGTGCGCGAGGTCGATGCGTATGTCGCGTTCCACGCGGCATCGCCGATCTACAGTGCCGAGCTTGCAAGCACCTGCGGCGTTTCGATCCGGACGCTCGGTACGGCCGTCGCCAGCGTTCGCGGCATGAGCCTGCATCGCTATCTGCGCCTCAAGCAGCTCTGGTCAGCCCGCACGCAACTCGTGAAAGGCTCCAACGCCATTACGGTGGCGTCGTGCGCGAGGGCAAACGGCTTTCACCATATGGGCGAATTCGCAAGGCTCTATCGCACGGTGTTCCATGAAACGCCGTCGCGCACGCTGTCCCGCGCGAGAGGCGCCGGCTGATTGTGGTCTGATTCTTGGGCTGATTCTTGGGCTGATTCTCGCCACAATATGGCGTATCTGTCCGCTCGCCCGGACATGGCGATCACCCATCACTGGTGCTTCGGCGCGCAGCCGCTTCGTCGTTGAATCTCAACGACTATTTTGCCGATGCGGATCGCACCCCGGTCAAGAGACGTGCGCGCACTCGCAATGCAGCGGGCAATTCGCGCGATTACGGGATGACAGCGCCGCCAAAATGATGACAATCGAATCAAACAAAGTTCCACAGGGATTGGCTGGAGAATTTCGTCCGTGATCGCGTCACGTACATTTGCGTTTGTCGTTGCCGCAACGGGCAGCCTTGTCGTGCTGACTCCGGTGCAGAGCGAAGCGCAGTGGTGGCGCAGCACGCCGATCGATTTCGAATCGTGCGCCGACGTTGCCGAGAAGGCGAAGACCAAGGAAGAGAAGACCGCGGCGCTCGCCGAATGCAACGCGAAATTCGCCGGCCGCCGCAAGCCCGGCGGCGGCTACACCTATTACGACTTCATGCAGGACAAGACCTTCGATCTCGCAGGTCCCAATCCGACGCCGGAAGAGCAAAAGAAGATCGACGAGCACTACACCGCGTATCTCGAGCGCGAGCGGCGCAACACCATCGCGGCAGCGCTGGCGGCCAAGCAGCAGGAACAGTCGCAGGCGCAAAAGCCCCAGCGCGTTCAGCAGGTATCGCTGCGCAGCGACCAGCCTGCGTCTGACGCCGAAAGGGTGCCGGTGCCGGTGGCCAGCCCCGTCAAGCAGGCCGCGCGCGTCCGGGCCGCCGGTTGCAAGAAGGATTCGTTCTCCTGCGAATGGCCGCGGCTGTCCGACGGGATCAACGAGATCAAGAAACTGTTCAATCCGGCGCCGCCCAGGCAGAAGCGCAGCTGACGACGACCGCTGTCAATCCGTGATCACCATCGCCCAGAATTTCCGGTAAGGCGACTTCGGATTGTCGACAAAGGCGACGCCGACGCGGCGCATCCCCGGCAACAGCAGATTGGCGCGGTGACCGGCGGAATTCTTCCACTCCTTCAGCATTTCGCCAAAGGTCAGGAATCCCGCGCCGATGTTCTCGGCCGCACCCGAGCGGCGCAGCGGCGCCATCCGCGACGAAAAACTGCCGGCCGCGCTGTGGCTGATCGAACCGCTCGCGGCCATCGCCTGCGCCTGTTTCAGTGCCGCCGCGTTGAGTTTCGCATCGATCTTCACCGCGGTCTGGCCATTCGCCCGCCGGTAGGCGCTGATCTCGCCGGCATAATCGGCAGCGTTCGCCGCAACGGCGAGGCCGAGGATCAAACCCAGCGCGAGCGCAATCGTTTTCATTTCGCGCGAATCTGGTCCGGCGTCAGGCCCGGCGAGCCCTTGCCGCCGGCTTCCGCCTGCCGGATCAATTCGACGATCCGGCGCGACAGCGGTGCATCCAGCCCGCGCCGCTCGGCGATCCCGGTGATGACACCCTGCAGATAATCGATCTCGGTACGTCGGCCGCGCTGCAGATCTTCCCACATCGAGGAGCGCGCTTCCGGATCGATCTTCATGGTGCGACCGAGCAGCACTTCGAACAGCACGTCCGGAATGCGCAGCAGCATCGGCATCATGCCGAGCGGAACGGGCGTCGGCGAGACCGGCGTGATGCCTTCGGCACGAATCGCGGCAAGACCCTCCGCCACCTGATCGGCGAACAAACGCCGCCACGGCCTTTGGCCGAGTTGCCGGCGCAGCGGCAGGTTTGCCAGCGCGTTAAGCGCGTTGTTGAGATTGAGCAGCAGCTTGCCCCACTGCACACCGTCGATGTTGCCGGTCGCGCGCATCTTCAAGCCGGGCACCGACAGTTTTTCGGCGGTACCCGCCTCGTCCTGCTCGATAACGATGTCACCCGACGTGGCGCGATGAAACCGCCCGTTGCCGAGCGCGATCACGTTGAACGGCACCATGCCGCCGAGCACGCGCCGCCCCGGCAACCGGTTACGCAACACCGTCACATTGCCGACGCCGTTCTGCAGGCTGACGACGACGGTGTCGGGCGGCGCGTGCCGCGCGATGATGTCGGCCATATCAACGGTATCGGCACTCTTCACGGTCACCAGCACCACGCCGGCATCGGAGAAAATGGCGGGATTTTCGGAGAGCTTGAAGCGGTCCACATCAATGGTCTGGTCAAGGCCTTCAAAACTGGTCGGCCGCAGACCGTGAGCCTCGATCTCGGCAATCACCCGCGGCCGCGCCAGCAGCGCGACCCTGGCACCGCCAGCAGCCAGCATGCCACCGACGAAGCAGCCGATGCTGCCCGCCCCGGCAATTCCGATCGTCCGGCCCGAAACCATCCCGCCATCACCGCGTTGCCATTCCCGGCTTCGATAGCAGAAGCGCACGCAGCTGCCTATCGAACGCGCAGATCGGGCCGCGCCTTGTAACCGTCATCCCCCGCCGTTATGTTTGCCGCGGGGCTACGCGCAGGAGATGAACATGGGTTTACTCGACATCCTCAACGGCATGCAGAACGGTCCGCGTGGCCCGAGCGCGCCCAGCTCACGTTCCGATGAAAAGGGTGGAATGTCGCCCATGACCATGGCGATCCTGGCGCTGCTCGCCTGGAAGGCGATGAAGCATTTCGGCGGTGGCCAGCCCGGCGCGGCGCCGACGCAGGCGCCACCAAAGCTGCCCGGCAATATCACCGCAAGCCTGCCCGGCGGTCTGGGTGGCGCGTTGGGTGGCAGCGGCGGCGGTCTCAGCGATGTGCTCAAGGGCGGCCTCGGCGGGCTGCTTGCGGGCGGTGCTGCCGGCAGCATTCTCAGCGGCGGCCTCGGCGACCTCCTGAACCAGTTTCAGCAGAAGGGCCAGGGCGACGCGGCGAACTCCTGGGTCAGCAACGGTCCCAACAAGCAGATTACGCCCGGCGATCTCGCCAGCGCGCTCGGCGCCGATCAGATCGACTCGCTGGTTTCCCAAAGCGGCATGACGCGCGAGGATCTGCTGCAGGGCCTCAGCCAGTATCTGCCCGACGTCGTCAATCACCTGACGCCGGACGGACGGCTGCCGAGCGAACACGAATTGTCAGGCCGGATCTGACGCGCCACGAGCGACGCACTGAAAGGGACAGATCAAATGAGCGGCATTCTCTGGATCATCGTCGTCGGC
>JAQSDT010000270.1 GCA_029946075.1 bacterium
GTTTTCTCAACGCCAGGAGTCTGATCATGCGCAATGCGATGGTAGCGATATTGGCCCTGTCGGCGGCGACGGTCGCCACCCTGGCCGGCAGTTCGCCGGCCGCGGCCTACGACTATCCCTATTGCCTGCAGGGCCGGGGTATCGGCATTCCCGGCGAGTGTGCCTATTCGACCTACGCCCAGTGCATGGCGTCGGCTTCCGGGCGCGCGCTGTCCTGCAACATCAATCCGCGCGTGGCGTTCGGCCAGCCGCAGCGGCGGGTGCGAACCTACCGCGAATACTGATGCCGGACCGGATGGTCGAACAGGCTTGACCGCTGCCGGCGCACGCCTATACTAAACTCTATGGTTAAGTATCAAGAGCAGGTCCTCGACCGCACTTTTGCGGCGTTGTCGGATCCGACGCGTCGCGCCTTGCTGGCGCGACTCGAAGGCCGCGAAAGCCTTTCCGTCAGCGAACTGGCGCGGCCGTTTTCGATGTCGCTGCCGGCCATCATGAAACATCTCGACGTGCTGTCCGACGCCGGCCTGATCGCGCGGCAGAAGACCGGCCGCACGGTGGCGTGCCGGCTGACCGCCCAACCGATGGAGCAGGCGATGGCGTGGCTCAACCGCTACCAGCGCTTCTGGTCCGATGCGCTCGACCGCCTTGCCGCCTTTGTGGAGGAAGACCCATGGCCACCCAGTCCAGCGCTGGCGAATCAAGCCCCGTCGACGCCGCGCCTGCGGAGCGGCCGAGCCTCACGCTCAAGCGCCGGCTCGCCGCGTCGCCCGAAAAAGTCTACGCCGCGTGGACCGACCCGCAAAAACTAGCGCGATGGTTCGGGCCGGCCTCGGTCGTGACGGATTCGGTCAAGGCCGAGATCGATCTGCGCGTCGGCGGCCGCTATCGAATCGGCTTCGACGCCAAGGGTACCTATAACGAGGTCGGCGGCGTCTACCGCGAGGTCGTTCCAGACCAGCGGCTGGTGTTCACCTGGGCCTGGCATTCGACGCCGGAACGCGAATCGCTCGTCACGATCTCGATCAAGCCGGAAGCCGGCGGCACCCTGCTCACCTTCCATCACGCACAGTTCGTCGATGAGACCGCGCGCGACAACCACGAGCGCGGATGGACGGAACTGTTGGCCAAGCTGGAAAGCTATCTGGTTTAACGTGTAGGCAAATGGCTGATCGTTGATCGTCATTGCGAGCGCAGCGAAGCAATCCATCACTTTACTTGCGGCCCGATGGATTGCTTCGTCGCTGCGCTCCTCGCAATGACGGAACATGGAGGAACCCCGATGCCCTATGTCGATGGCTTCATCGTCGCCGTACCGAAAAAGAATCTCGCAGCCTATGCCCGCATGTCGAAGAAGGCCGGCAAGGTCTGGCGCGAATACGGTGCACTGGATTACCGCGAATGGGTGGCCGACGACGTCGAGGTCGGCAAGCTCACCTCGTTTCCGCGTGCGGTGAAGCTCAAGCCCGGCGAAACCGTCGTATTCGCCTGGATCACCTACAAGTCGCGCGCCCAGCGAGACAGGATCAACGCCGGGGTGATGGTGGATTCGCGGCTGGAGTCGATGATGGACATGACGTCGATGCCGTTTGATGGCAAGCGGATGATCTTCGGCGGGTTCCAGAGCCTGGTGAACGTGTAGGCGAGCGGCGCGCGAATGCCGCGTAGCGGAATTGGCGCGCGGCTTGATCGTGATCGCCCGCCTGCGCATCAAGCCTGCGGATAACTGGACCCCGTATCTTTACGTGGGCCGGGCCAAAGAAATATCCTGACGTTACCGACTGCGCATAACAGCAAGAAACGTAGCGGTCCGGGGCGTCGGCGTGAGCATACAAATTGCCATTCTCAAGGTATTGGCCAGTCACGGCAGCGGCCGGGCTATGCTCGCATCCCTCAAGGGCGACATTGCCATCCTCACCGCCAGCGGGCCGGAGTGGGGCGCGCGGATCAAGCGTCTCGCCGGTCGGGCCGGCTCCATCGACATCTTTGGCAGCGGTTATGTGCTTTGCGATGCCGGAGGCTGGGAAATCACCGGCAAAGGCCGCGATTTCCTGCACGCGCTCGAAGCGGTGACGCAGGACAACCGGCCCGAAGAGCACGAGCCGGATGCTGCGCAGACGGCCGAGAGCTTCGCGCGTCCGCCCGGCGATCTGATCGTCGTCGGCCATCGCTTCAAGAACCGCCGCGCCCGGCAGCAGACGCCGGCGCGCGTCGCGTTCGTTCGCGAAGAGAGCGCGTCGAAGCTGAAGTAACGGCGGCGCGCGCGTACAGCGAACTCAATAGTTTCTCCTGTCTTCCATCGACGATCGAAGCTGTGCGCAGCGGGTTGACACCGGCTGCGCCGCCGCCAGACTGGCCGTCATGCGCATTACCCTTGTTCATGCCCTGAAGCATTCGATCGTTCCGATCGAAGCCTCGTTCGCGCGGCTGTGGCCGGACGCCCGTCTGATGAATCTGATGGACGACAGCCTGTCGGCCGATCTGGCGCGCGACGGCGGCCTGTCCGATGCCATGACCAAGCGTTTCCTCGGCCTCGGCGATTACGCCGCCGGTACCGGCTCGAACGCGATCCTGTTTACCTGCTCGGCGTTCGGCCCCTGCATCGAGGCGGTCGCCCGCGCGCACGCGCCGATGCCGGTGCTCAAGCCGAACGAGGCGATGATCGAGCAGGCCGCTGCCGAGGGCCGCAAGATCGGCCTGCTGTCGTCGTTTCCGCCGACGCTGGTCTCGATGCCGCCGGAGTTTCCGCCTGAGATCGAGATCGTGCCGAAACTCGTCGAAGGCGCGCTGGCCGCGCTCGACCGTGGCGATCGCGCGACGCATGACCGGCTGGTGGTGGAGGCGTCAAAGGAGTTGCGCGGCTGCGACCTGATCGCGCTCGCCCAGTACAGCATGGCGCCTGCCGCCGAGCAGGTCGCCGCAGCAACCGGCCGGCCGGTGCTGACCACGCCCGACAGCGCGGTACTGAAACTGAAGAAGATGCTGGGGGTCGCCTAGCGCGAACCCGCATCCCGAGAGGCTGACTTAAGCTTGTCGTCATGCCCGGCCTTGTGCCGGGCATCCACGTCTTTGCCGTCACCAGAAGGGAAGACGTGGATGGCCGGGACAAGCCCGGCCATGACGAAAGCTGAGACGGCTTCGACCGATGGCCTAGGCCTTTTTCTTCGGCGCTTTCTTCGCGGCCTTCTTCACGGGCTTCTTCGCCGCCTTCTGCGCCGCGGCTTCCTCGGCCGCATGCCGGATAGCCCGGGCGTAGCTGTCGGCGGTGTTCTCCGCCGAATTCTGCAGGCGCCTGGCCGCTGCCGCACCGAGCTCCATCGTGCTTCTGGCGATCGCGCGGAATTCGTCGCGCGCTTCCTTGCTCTTCGCCTTGGCCGCGCGGGCCATGATCTGGTCGCGCCGCTTTTTCACGGCGGCCATCAGGCTCCTGTTCTGTGCCTTTGCGATTTGCCGGATGACGGTGTCGAGATCGGCTTCAGCCATACTTGCTCACTCTTGCCGCCCTGTGCATCCGCAAGGTGCCGATATCGGGCGTGCTGTGGTCGATGAAAGATGGCGGCATAGTGTCGTCGCACCGCTGCGATTTCAAGCGGTCGCGGGCGTTTCGGAACAAAGTTTCGGGTCCGAAGGTTTACAGATTCAGGACCGGGAGTCATGAATGGGACGATCCGGACCTTGTCCGGGCCGCATGGCCTTCGTTCGATGGAGTACGCGCTTGAGCGTCGCCTTCACCAAGGAAGAAAGCGCCGAAACCGCGTCCGAGACGCTGCTCCCGGATCGCCCGGTCTCGCCGCATCCCAACCTCGTGACGGCAGCGGGATTGCAGGCGCTCGAACGGCACCTTGGGGAAGCGCGCGCGGCGTATGAGGCCGCGCAGCAGATCGAGGACGTCAACGAAAAGCGCCGGCAGTCGGCGGTCCCCTTGCGCGACTTCCGCTACTTCACCGAAAGGGTCCGAACCGCCCAGCTGGTCCCCGATCCGGCGTCAGCCGAACGCGTCGCGTTCGGCAGCACGGTCACCTTCAACCGCACCGACGGCCGCGTGCAGACATATCGCATCGTCGGCGAGGACGAAGCGGACCCGAAGCAAGGATCGATTTCGTTCGTCTCGCCGGTCGCGAGATTGCTGATGGGGAAAGCGGTCGGGGATGTCGTGGGGGCGGGGAGTCAGGAACTGGAGATCGTCGGGATCGCGTGACTGACTGCAGTTCGCTCTGACCGGACCTGAACTTGCGTTGCTGGCGCACCCGATACGATTCGAACGTGTGACCTTTGCCTTCGGAGAACCCGAGGCTTTGCCTATGGTTTGATTTTTCCGGCATATTTCGTCAGGCTGTTACCAGGGAGAGTGCCCAAAGGAGATGGGATAGTGACAGAGGTTAGCAGTCAAGCCTCCGAGTGCGTCATCGCGCTGGCCCAACTCTTGACCGGGAAGATCCAGGGAATCGATCAGAAGTGGTTGCACGCTTTCTTGCGCATCGATGCGGAGGAAGGCGCTATGGGCGCAAGATGTTCATATGTCAATGCGAACGGCGTCCATCTTGTCGGTCCCATTGAGAACCAGGACCTGTATCACCGGGCGATCGAGATCGGCGAGCAACTCCGGGCGGCCACTCATCGACATGAACGCGCTTTCAAAGTCTGCCTGCTCATTGTCGATGCATCTTTCAACTACGAACTGAAGTTCGAGTATGAGGACGCCAGTAAATGGATGATCACGAAGCTGGATGGTGCCACCGGCATTCCTGTCGGAATCACCGCCGCTGACCTTGCGGCTCTCGACAAGCCTTCGCCACCGACCACGCCGCGTCGGCCGTGGTACAGATTTTGGTAGATCCGGATGGTATGGCGCGCGCCGATGGCCAGTTCGATATCGAATGGGAAGCGCGACGGAAAACTGGAGGCTCGACTGCTGGCCTATCC
>JAQSDT010000271.1 GCA_029946075.1 bacterium
TATTCGTGGATGCGCTTGATCTGGATGTCGAACAGCGCCGACGGGTCGATCTTGATGCTGAGCCGCTCGCCGATCAGCCGCGCCAGCGCCAGCTTGTTGTGGAGCTTGACCTCGCGAAAACGCTGCTGGAACACCTGGTCGCTGGCGCCGTCCTCGAGCCGGTCGAAGCGCGAGAAATCGTCGAGCACGGCCTCGCCGCAGACCTCGCGCATCAGCTGGGTGAGTTTCGGATTGGCCAGCATCAGCCAGCGGCGGAAGGTGATGCCGTTGGTCTTGTTGTTGATGCGGCCGGGATAGAGATGGTTGAGATCGTGAAACACCGTCTCCTTCATCAGGTCGGAATGCATCGCGGAAACGCCGTTGATGCTGTGCGAGCCGACGAAAGCGAGTTGCCCCATCCGCACCCGGCGCCCGCTCTTCTCGTCGATCAGCGAGACCGAGGCGCGGAAGTCGATATCGCCGGGGCAGCGCGCGTCGGCCAGCGCCAGATGCGCGGCGTTGATGCGGTAGATGATTTCCAGATGCCGCGGCAGCAGCCGCTCGAACAGTTCGACCGGCCACGTCTCCAGCGCTTCCGGCAGCAGCGTGTGGTTGGTGTAGGACAGCGTCTCGACCGTGATCTTCCAGGCCTCGTCCCAGCGGAAATTGTGCAGGTCGACCAGGATGCGCATCAGCTCGGTGACGGCAAGGCTCGGATGGGTGTCGTTGAGCTGCACCGCGACCTTCGTCGGCAGGCTGCGCAACTGGCCGTCGGCGGAAAGGTGCCGCTTGATCAGGTCCTGCAAGGATGCGGAGACGAAGAAATATTCCTGCCGCAGCCTCAGCTCGCGCCCCGCCGGGCTTTCGTCGTTCGGGTAGAGGAATTTGCAGATCGATTCCGCGCGAGCTTCCTCGGCAACGGCGCCGAGATAATCGCCGGTGTTGAAAACGTCGAGCCGCAACGGATCGGGCGAGCGCGCCGACCACAGCCGCAGCGCGTTAACGTGCTGGCCGCGCCAGCCGACGATCGGCGTGTCATAGGCGACGGCCTGCACGGTTTCCGACGGCCGCCACGTCGCACGGTCGCGGCCGCGGTCGTCGAAATGCTCGACATGGCCGCCGAAGTGAATTTGATAGACCACCTCGGCGCGCTGGAATTCCCAGGGATTGCCGAAGCCGAGCCACTCGTCCGGATATTCGTGCTGCCAGCCCTGCGAGATGATCTGGCGGAACAGCCCGAAATCGTAGCGGATGCCGTAGCCGATGGCGGGGATCGCCAGCGTGGCCATGCTCTCCATGAAGCACGCCGCGAGCCGCCCGAGGCCGCCATTGCCGAGCGCCGCATCCGGCTCGCATTTGCGCAAATCCGACAGGCCGACGCCGAGATCGCCGAGCGCGGCCTCGAACACCGGCAGCAGGCCCATATTGTTGAGGGCGTCGGTGAACAGGCGGCCGATCAGGAATTCGAGGCTGAGATAATAGACGCGCTTGCGGCCGGCATCGTAGCTCTGCTTCTCCGCCATCAGCCAGCGGTGCACGATACGGTCGCGCAGCGCGAGCGCGGCGGCCTTGTACCAGTCCCGCCGCGTCGCCATGCCGGCATCCTTGCCGATCGCAAGCCGCAGCTTGGCGAGAATGGCGCCCTTGATTTCTGCCAGCGCCAGTTCGTCGATCGGCTGGCCGGGGGACGGATGTTTTCCGGGGATCTGTTCCTGCAACACGCCCATCCCTGCAGTTGAATCTTCACCAACGATACGCGCGTTGCACCCCGATCGAAACCGCCGGGCCAAGTGTTGTGCACTGCGCTGGTATGATTTTATGCAAGGACCGGGCCGATTTCGCGGCTTCGGTGAGTTGCGGTTTTGGTGTTATCATGCGGCCCGAAACGCAAGCTATTGCGACGGGTTACAGGGAGGGCACGCCATGAGACTGGTGATCGAAATCGTCGCCGCTGCATTGTTCGTTTTCTGCATCAGCGCCACCAGCGCGGCCTTCGCAGCCGGCAAGAGCAACAAGAGCGCCGACGGCATCAGTTGCTCCTTCAGCGTCGCCAAGGGCGCATCGCCGGCCGCACGCTGCGCGGCGATCAAGCGGCAATGCGGCGGGAAATTCTACGCCAATTACTGCGGCGACAAGCTGCTGTCGGCGATGTGAGCGCACAAGGCGAAGCAGTCTAAACGCAACCGTCGTCCCGGCGCAGGCCGGGACCCATAATCCCGGTCGTTCATAGCAGGTGGGACAGATCACTCCAGTCGAGGTTCTCCTCCTCGATCAGCCTGATCTTCCAGTCCCGCTGCCAGTTCTTCAATTGCTTCTCGCGTGCGATCGCTTCGAGCGCTGTTGCAAACGCCTCCACATGGACGAGGCGATCCACTTTGTACTGCTTGACGAGTTTTGATCCTCAACCGGCTCGATGCATGAACCAGCGCTGCTCATGCTGTGACGCAACCTCGCAACACAACGAGCTTTGGTGCTATGGGCCCCGGCCTTCGCCGGGGCGACGGTCCGGGGTATCGGAACAAATTAAGAACACTTTAGCAAGTACTTGATATATCATTGTGATTCGACGCTGTGCCGACACAATATCTATGGTCTAGCCGAGTTTGTGAGGACTACATGTCCACCATTGCCTTCGATCAGTTCGCGCTCACCCGCATCGCCGATTTCGCGCGCTCGCTGTCGCGCCTGCACCAGGCCTCGCGTCGGCAGGTCGTCGACGACGACGCCATCGACCGCGAATTCAACGCGGTCTGCCTATCGGTGTGGGGCTACACGACCGACGATTTCAGCGACGATCTGTTCTCGGGCGCCGACCACGCCTTTCTCGACACGCTGGACGAGGCCCATGCGCGGATCTTCGCCGCCGAGCAGGGCTACGACCTCGTCGACGACCAGGGCATGCTGACCGACTGGTGGGGCTATTGCTGGATGATCCTCGCGGAAAAGCGCGGCCTGCTGACGGCGGAAAACCGCGCCGCGGCACGTGCGGCGATCGAGGAGAAATATCTCTCCGCACCGAACGTCATCGGCGTCATCGTCGGGCGGTAGGCTTTGCACCAACTCGTCGTCATGCCCGGCCTTGTGCCGGGCATCCACGCCCTTGCTGATCTCAGCAAGAGAGACGTGGATGGCCGGGACAAGCCCGGCCATGACGGAGAACTGAATCAATTTACCGGTTCGCGGAGCCCGATTTTCTACTTTGCATGGGGTTGTTTTCGATATTTTGAATCCGAGGCCCCGGCCTAGTTCGCTTCCGCCCGCTTGGCGGACTTCGGCGCCACTGACTTCGGCACCGTCGAGGCCGGCATCGCGATGTCGCTTCTGGCTTCCGGCATCACGGTTTCCCGGACCATTTCGGCGCTGACCGGTGCGACCTTCATCTCGCCGAGCCTGGCGCGAACGTCGGCGGTGAGGCCGGGATAGGACGCGACGGGGGTGAACTCCGCGGTCTGGTCGGCGCCGACACGCACGCCGGTATAGGCGACCAGTCCCTCGGTGGTGGCGATGACGTCGCCGGAGCGCAGCGAGGTGTCGAGCGCGAGGTCCACCGGCGCGAGGCCGGACGGGCTTCGGCCGTTGCAGGTGCAATCGGCGCGCAGCGCCTTGCGATAGGCGTAGGCGTTTTCGCTGTCGGCATAGCGCTCGCCATTGCTGGCGGATGCGCCTTCGATGGTGCTGCCGAAGAATACTTTTGTGACGCTGGCCGGACAGAACGCCTGGCAAGTCTGGGCGGGCGAAGCGCTGCCGCGCATGGTCAGCGCGAAATACTTGCCGTCGCAGCTGCGCACGCAGAACGCCGGTCCCGAGCCTGCGACGCGCTGCGTCGGGGCGGGGGCGGCTGGCGGGTGATTGGTGCCGAACGGATCGGCGAAGAAATTGGCCTGCGGCGGGGCTTGCCGGGCCTGCTGCTTCTGCGCGCCGCCGAAGAAGAAGTCGAACAGCCCTTCAGCCGAAACGCTGCCGGGCACGAGGATGAGGGAGGCCGAAACGGCGGCCACGGCAGCATGCCGCGCGCGGCGCCGCACGCGCAAAAACGCCAACTCTGTACGCAACGCTAACTCCACCCAACGCAACAAAACGCGCTGAAGCGCTACAGGCTTCAGTTCCGGTAACCTTAACGGTGGATGGTAAACGAGCGGTCACCAGCGCGCGGTGGACCGAAAAGAAATGCGGCAGTGCCCGGCTTCCCTGTTCAAGCCTTCAAAAATTCGCCGGCCTTGTAGAGCGAGCGAAACGGGATGCCGGCTTCGGCGAAGGCTTCGGTGGCGCCTTCGTCGCGGTCGACCATCGTGAAGACGAGCACGATCTCGCCGCCGGCGTCGCGCACGGCCTCGACGGCCTTCAGCGCCGAGCCGCCGGTCGTGGTGACGTCCTCGACGATGACGATGCGCTTGCCCTGCAGCGTCTCGCCCTTGGCGAGACCTTCGACGGCGAGGCGGGCGCCGTGCTCCTTCGGCTTCTTGCGGACGAAGAACGCGGCGATCGGGTGACCCTTGAGCCAGGACAATTGCGCGATCGCACCCGCCAGCGGCACCGCGCCCATTTCCAGTCCGCCGACGAAGTCGAGGCCGTCGTCCTTCAGCGCTTCGTAGGTCAGTTCCGCCAGCAGCGCCGCGCCCTCGGGGTCGAGCATGGTCGGCTTGAGGTTGAAGTAGAAGTCGCTCTTGCGGCCCGAGGCCAGCGTGATCTCGCCGCGGCCGAACGAGCGTTTGCGGATGATCTCGGCGAGGCGGGCGCGGGAGGCTGATTTGGACAAGGCGGTTTCCTGAGGGGTTTCGGCGGGCCGCAATCTATCGGCGCTTCCGGCGACATTCCAGCGCCTATCCAGTGCCGTCAACAGGGCACGGTGTCCCGTCACCGGCGAACGCAGGGACCACATTCCCAAAGGCCGGTTGTAAGGCCCTTCAGTTCCGCGCTACGGGAGGACCAACCAGAAGCCGC
>JAQSDT010000272.1 GCA_029946075.1 bacterium
CTTCGAGTTGATACGGCTTGTCCTTGCGCAGATCCTCGATCCACGGCCGGTAATGTCCGAGTTCGGGCGTCTGCATCGCCCGCTCGACCGCGGCGTCGTCGACACGGTTGAGTTCGAGGCCGAAGAACAACAGATGCAGCGAGGCTGCGGTCAATCGCTCCGAAACATCGCCGTAGAATTTCGAGATCGCGGGATCGACGCTGTCGCCGGCGTGAACGAGACCGGCATAGGAGCCGAGCCGGCCGGCGAGATCGTCGATCGCCTCAAAACGACGCACGGCTTCGGCGAGCCAAAGACCGCCGTCGTCGCGGCCAACGCCTTCCGCCAGCTTGCCTTTGTAGTCCGTCTCAAACGCGACGCATTTCACATCCATCTCTTTCAGGTCGCGCGCAACTTCGGGCGCGTCGATGCCGGAATAAAGATCGGCCAGATTCCATTCCGGCAATTTGCCGGCCTTCGACCTGGCCGCAGCCGCCTTGCTGGCGGCAACGGGCTTGCGGGATGCCTTGCTGGCTCGGGATGTCGCCGATTTTGCGCTCATGACACTTTCGAAAAATTGGGAGGTGACAGGGAAATTATCGATTTGATCAGGCAAAGGCGGCGAGTTGCGGCGCCAGATGGACAAGCAGTTCCTCGGTCTCGATCAGAACAGGCTCGACCTTCTCATGCACCGTGCTGCGGATCGCGCACCACAGCACGATCATGCGAACCATCAACCAGGATGTGCGCGGAACCGCGGCCCTTGCGTGCAGCACGACGAGGTCGAGATTGCGGTGCTCGAACAGCAGCCGGCCCGATCCGTCCTCGAGGACGTAGCGCTTGCCGATCCGCGACACACACAGTTCGCAGGCCTGGTCCGGGCGCGAGCCGAGCAGGTAAAACTGCGCATCGCCGGCCTCGGTCACGCCGGTTTCCCACTCGCGGCCGGAGCCCGGCGCAAGCGCCGCGCTCAGCGCAGCGACCAGCGTATTGAGTTCGCGTTCGCTCCACTCGCCGGCATTCTGTTTGCGCCCGAACGCCACCACGCTCATTTGCTCTCCGTTCCAAACAACAGCCGATACAGCTCCGGCTCATAGTACTTCAACAAGTGTCGCGCGAAGGCCGCCGGTTCAAGACCCAGTTCGCTGGCCCAGGCGCCCATGATCTCGGTCGGAACCCGGCTGAACCCGTTCTCGACCTGCGAAATGAAGGTGTAATATTTCAGGCCAAGACGTGCCGCGAGATCAGCCTGCGACAATTCGGCATCCGCACGACGCTGCTTGAGCCAGTCTCCCGCCAGTTTCCGCAACTGTTTGGATTCCGGAACATCCCTGGCGGGCGGTCGTTCAGCGGAAACATCTTGATGTTTTACTTGTTTCATGATTACTAAACTATCTAATATGAATTGTTAAACATGTGATCTTTCGTACCACAATCTCGACCCGCGAAATATGCAAATGTCGCTTTTCGAGCGCACCCAGATTGTCGGAAGCAACGGAAGGGCATCACCTGCCCGCGGCAAGGAGCTGTTTGCCGGCATCCTGCTGGTGGTCTTGATCGCGACCGTGGGGATCCGGAATATGGTGCCGGCGGAAGCGCTGGCACCCGCGATCGTCACGCTGCTGTTCACGGTCGCCGCTGCGACAATCGGCCTCGCCTTGCTCTGCCGGCGCGATCGCTTCCGCACCATGTGGTTCGACCTCGGCGGAACTCTCACGTTCATCGGCATCGTCATCTCGGTGCTGATCGAGCCGGATCAGATCGTCCGGCTCTTCACCTTCGAACATCAACCTGAATAACGGGAAGCGTTTTTCCGCAGTCTGACTGCGTCTCGTTTCTGCACACGTCCAGGCCCGGGCCCCTCTGGCAGTTCAACGAACTGCGATGTCGGATTGGACTTCAATGGAGTGGCCCGCATGCTGGAAATGATCTCCTCGCAATCCCTTACTGCGCTGTTCCAGGTCGTGATGATCGATCTGGTGCTCGCCGGCGACAACGCGATCGTCATCGGGCTTGCAGCCGCAGGCCTGCCCGAGGGCCAGCGCAAGAAGGCAATTCTGATCGGCATCGTCGCCGCCACGCTGCTCCGCATCGGCTTCGCATCCATCACGGTGCAGCTCCTGCAGATCATCGGGCTGCTGCTGGCCGGCGGCGTGCTGCTGCTCTGGGTGTGCTGGAAGATGTGGCGCGAGCTGCGCGCCTCGCACCATCATCAGCCGACGTTCCAGAGTCTGTCGTCCGCCAGAACGGTCGATGCCTCCGTCACGGCCGGTCACCAGAAGACATTGGGGCAGGCTGTCTGGCAGATCACGATTGCCGATGTATCGATGTCGCTCGACAACGTACTGGCGGTCGCCGGAGCAGCGCGCGAACATCCGATGATCCTGATCTTCGGCCTTGCACTTTCCATCGCGCTGATGGGGCTCGCCGCCACCTTCATCGCGCGACTGCTGGAGAAGCATCGCTGGATCGCCTATGTCGGCCTCGCGATCATCCTCTATGTCGCATTCGACATGTGCTATCGCGGCGCCGTCGAAGTGTGGCCGCATCTCAACAACTAGCCGTCCTCCGTCTCCTCAATGATGCCGTTTCTCAACGTTTAAGGTTGCGTTAATCGGCATCGGCGACAGTGCCCCGATTCGAGACAGCAGAGTTGCGTGCGGGGGAAACCATGGCTGCCACCACCATTTTGATCGCCGACGACGATGCCGTTCAGCGCCGGTTGGTTGAAAACATGGTGCAGAAGTGCGGCTATGAAGCACTGGTCGTCGAAAGCGGCGACGCGGCGCTGGCGTTGCTGACCGCCCCGGACGCGCAGACGATCGACGCGGTCGTGCTCGACCTCGTGATGCCCGGCCTCGACGGTCTCGGCGTGCTCGCCAAAATGCGCGAGGCCGGCCTGAACATTCCCGTGATCGTGCAGACCGCCCATGGCGGCATCGACAATGTCGTGTCGGCGATGCGCGCCGGCGCCCAGGACTTCGTCGTCAAGCCGGTCGGCTTCGAGCGGCTGCAGGTGTCGCTGCGCAACGCGCTCAATACGTCCGCGCTCAAGGGCGAGCTGCAGCGCATCCGCCACAGCCGCGAAGGCCGCCTGACATTCGCCGATATCATCACCCGTAGCGAGGCCATGGCGGGCGTGCTGCGCACCGCGCAAAAGGCTGCCTCTTCCAGTATCCCCGTGCTGGTCGAAGGCGAATCCGGCGTCGGCAAGGAATTGTTCGCGCGCGCGATTCACGGCTCGAGCGAGCGCAAGGCCAAACCCTTCGTCGCCGTCAATTGCGGCGCAATCCCCGACAATCTCGTGGAGTCGATCCTGTTCGGCCACGAGAAGGGCGCCTTCACCGGCGCCACCGAACGCCACATGGGCAAGTTCGTCGAAGCCTCCGGCGGCACGCTGTTTCTCGACGAAGTCGGCGAATTGCCGCTCGCCGCCCAGGTCAAGCTGCTGCGCGCGTTGCAGGAAGGCACGGTCGAGGCGGTCGGCGGCCGCAAACCCGTCAAGGTCGATGTCCGCATCATTTCGGCGACCAACCGCAAGCTGCTCGACCTCGTGAAGAACGGCGGCTTCCGCGAGGACCTGTTCTACCGGCTGCACGTGCTGCCGCTGACGATCCCGCCGCTGCGGCAGCGGCGCGAGGACATCCCGCATCTGCTGCGGCATTTCCTGGCGCGCTTTGCCGCCGAGGAGAACCGCACCATCTCCGGCATCAGCGGCGAGGCCATGGCACATCTCGCCCAGCTCGACTGGCCGGGCAACATCCGCCAGCTCGAGAACACGGTGTATCGCGCCGTGGTCATGAGTGAGAGCGACCAGCTCGGACTGCCGGACTTTCCGCAGACCGTCGGCCATGTCGTCCATGACGTCCCGCACAGCGAGCCGCTGGTGATCGCGCCGTCGACGGCGCCCGCCATGGTTTCGGGTAGTGAAATACCGATCGCCCCCCTCAGCAGCGCCGGCAGCCTCTCGATGCTGACGGCCGGCGGCGAGGTTCGGCCGCTGGAAGAGATGGAAAGCGAGATCATCCGTTTCGCGATCTCGCATTATCGCGGCCAGATGTCGGAGGTCGCTCGGCGGCTGAAGATCGGCCGCTCGACGCTGTATCGCAAACTCGATGAAGCCGCCGCCAATGACCCGGCCGGAGGCGGTACCGAAGACGCCAACCGAACCTGAACGCGATTGTGGCGCTCCGGTGGCAAAGCCGGTGACGGATCAAGCACATCGCTGATTCGGAACCTGGTGAACCGTGGCTTGCCGGTGACAGACAAATGGCAGGGGGCGTGGCAAAAGCGCCCTACCCGAAAGCAAAACGGGTGTTCGAGGTCAGTTTGTCGTGAGTTGCCCCGCATGGCGCTGGCTGCATGAAAGGGGCGCATGTATCGTCTGCGTTCGAAAGTTGCGTGCAGGCGTAGCGACTTGAAAAACCATCGAAGCCGGCGCTTTCCGCGCAAGCTGTGACGAGCAATAGCCGACTGTTCCTTGCCGGGGCAGTTTCGCCCAAGGGGGTGTGACGATGCGAGACCGTTCGATCAACCGTGCTGGATTCGACCGCGTACTGATGGCTGTCGCGGCGAGTTTCATCGCGGTGTCCGCGACCTCGGCCCTGGCGGGTCAGACCGATACGCCCCGGGCCACCGCCGCTGAACTTGCGATCGACGCCGCGATCCCGCGTCCCGAACAGGCCAATGTTCCGCCGCCCGCCGTCGGCGATTTCAAAATGGACTCCACCGCGTCGGCGCCCGATGCGGCGAAAGCGGCCGAGCCGAGCACCACTGCAAAAGCGGTCGAGCCAAAGGTCGAGGCCAAGCCCGCCGAAACCGTCACCGCGCCTGCGGCGGCCGCGCCGCCGGCTGCGACCGCCACGGCGCCTGCCGCCGAACCGGTGAAGGCCGCCAGCGCCGTCGCGCCGGCCGACCAGCCCATCGCCGACAAGA
>JAQSDT010000273.1 GCA_029946075.1 bacterium
GGCGTGGTACGCACGGGTGAAATCCCGGCCCTCGTTCCGCCCGCTGCTGAGCGAGTGGCTGGCGGGTGTGCCGGCGTCGCAGAGCTACGTGGATCTCGACTTCTGAACCAAACCGAAAAACTCTCCGGCGCCGATCTGAAGTCGGCGCTGGCGCGCGAAGCCGGGACGCTCGGCTTCGACTGCATCGGCGTCACCGCGCCCGATGCGATCGGCCATGCCGGACGATATTTTCGCGAGTTCCTCGAGGCCGGCGGCCATGGCGACATGGACTGGCTGGCGTCGCAGCCGGAACGGCGGATCGATCCGCGCGTGCTGTGGCCCGGCGTCCATTCCATCATCATGCTCGGCGTCAATTACGGCCCCGACGACAATCCGCTGGCGCTGCTCGAACAGCGCACGCGCGGCGCGATCTCGGTCTACGCGCAGGGCGACGACTATCACGACGTCATCAAGAAGCGCCTGAAGACGCTGGCGCGCTGGCTCGTCGCGGCATCCGGCGAGGACGTGAAAGTATTCGTCGACACCGCCGCCGTGATGGAGAAGCCGCTGGCGCAGGCGGCGGGCCTCGGCTGGCAGGGCAAGCACACCAATCTCGTCTCGCGTGAATTCGGCTCGTGGCTGTTTCTCGGCGCGATCTATACCGCGGCCGATCTGCCGCGCGACGAAACCGAGAGCGACCGTTGCGGCTCGTGCAATGCCTGCCAGGAGATTTGCCCGACGGCGGCCTTCCCCGCGCCCTACAAGCTCGATGCGCGGCGCTGCATTTCTTACCTCACGATCGAGAACAAGGGCCCGATCCCGCTTGAGTTCCGCGAGAAGATCGGCAATCGCATCTATGGCTGCGACGATTGCCTCGCGGTGTGCCCGTGGAACAAGTTCGCACAGTCAGGGCGCGAGACAAAACTTGCCGCGCGTGACGAATTGCGCGCGCCGTCGCTGGCGGAATTGTCTGCGCTCGACGACGCGGCGTTTCGCGCGCGATTTACAAAATCGCCGGTCAAGCGCATCGGCCGCGACCGCTTTATCCGCAACGTGCTGATCGCGATCGGCAACAGCGGCGACGCATCGCTCGCGCCGGCAGCCGAGCGGCTGCTTGGCGATGCAAGTCCGCTGGTGCGCGGCGCGGCGGTGTGGGCGCTGTCGCGGTTGATGGCGCCGGAGAGATTTGATGTGCTGGCGGCGAAGGCAGTTGGCGCAGAATTGGATGACGATGTTCGTGCGGAATGGCAGATCGCAGTCGGTGTGAACCCCTCATCCTGAGGTGCCTGCGCAGCAGGCGTCTCGAAGGACGAGGCCACCAGCCGGGCCGCATGGTTCGAGACGCGCTACGCGCTCCTCACCATGAGGAGTGATAGTGCTCTTGATTTCGCGAAGAAGAATCCGTCATGTTCCCCGGCCATGAAAAATAACCAGCCCTTCTTCGCCAAACGCGGCGACAACTTCATCCCCAATCCTGTTTCCAACGGTCCGTGGGACCCGAACTCGATGCACGGCCGCGTCGTGATCGGGCTGCTGGCCCACGCCATCGAAGAGCGTCACGGCTCCGATCAATTCGTTCCGGCGCGGCTGACGGTCGACATGTTCCGCCTGCCGGACGTTTTGACCCCGGTCGAGGTCACGACAAAACTCATTCGTGACGGCAAGCGCATCAAGGTGGTGGAGGCCGACTTCTTCTCCGGCGGCGTCGCGATGGCGCGCGCGTCCTGCCAGTTATTGCTCCGGACGGAAAATGCGCCGGGCAATGTCTGGTCGCCGGAAACCTGGGACGCGCCGCTGCCCGACACGATCCCGGCGCCGACCGATCCCAAGCTCGGCATGAACGGCAAATGGACCACGCGGCCGATCGTCGGCAAGATGGGCTCGCTCGGCCCGCGGCGGCTGTGGATGAGCGAAGTGCGCGAGCTGGTCGAGGGCGTGCCGATGTCGCCCTTCGTCCATGTGGCGACCGGCGCCGACTTTGCGAGCCCGTTCGCCAATGCCGGCGACCAGGGCCTCGGCTACATCAACAGCGACGTCACGCTGTATCTGCATCGTTTGCCGGTGACGCGCTGGGTCGGCTTCGACGTCGTCAACCACCACGCCAGCGACGGCATCGCGATCGGCGAATGCTGGCTGTATGACGAGAAGGGTCCGATCGGGACCTCGACGGTGGCGGCACTGGCGCAGAAGAAGCCGATGACGAACGTGCCGCCGCCGTAGTTTCTCCCGTCATTGCGAGGAGCGACAGCGACGAAGCAATCCATCTATCCGTTATGCCGCGAAATGGATTGCTTCGCTGCGCTCGCAATGACGACGCGGCGTGGGTTCACGCCACCAGATGCCGCTTCATCTCCGGCCGCGCTTTCAGCGCCGCGCCCTGCTTGGCCACGATCTTGGCGATCCGCTCCGGCGGAAACCTGATATCGACGAACGCCGGCGCGGTGTTGGCGACCTCGTGATATCCGAGAATCTTTCCTTCACGCAGCTTCATGATCGACACGCCCTCGAACATCGCGCGCGCGCCGTTCGCTTCCGGGAGCGTCGAGCGGTAGCTGAACGTGTAGCGCGCATAGAGCGTGCGGCCGTCGCTGACGGGATCGTGCATGTCCCAGCGAAAATCGGTCGCCGTGCGGTAGAACCAGTCGTCGATCAGTTCCGCGATCTTCGCATGGCCGGCGAACGCGCCGTAGAACACATCGTGATAGACGCCGTCGTCGGTGAACAATTGCGCGAACGCCTTGCCGTTGCGCTGCTCGACGTGGTGGCAGAAGTCGCGGAGCATGGTGGTGGCATTCATGGTGACGTCTCCTGCATCGTCGCTTCTTTCTTCCCTTCTCCCCTTGTGGGGGAAGGAAAAAACTAACCCATCTCCGCCACCGCCGCCATGATGCGCGCGATGTCCTGCGGGCGCGACAGGCGGTGGTCGCCGTCCTGGATCATGGTCAGCACGACGTCTTCCGCCGGCAGCCGGTGCGCCAGCGCGAAGGCGTGCTGCCACGGCACGTCGGGATCCTGCGCGCCCTGAAGGATGCGCACGGGGCAGCCGAGCTCGATCGCGCTGCCGAGCAGGAGATGGTTGCGGCCCTCCTCGATCAGCGCGCGCGTGATCGGATAGGGCGTGCCATCGCCATAGTCCGACGGCCGCATCCAGACGCCCCTGGTGATGATCTCCTGGCGGATCTCGTCCGAAAACCCGTTCCACATCAGCTGCTCGGTGAAGTCGGGCGCCGGTGCGATCAGCACGAGGCCGGCCAGCGTCGCCGCCGCCTCCCGCGTCGCCAGCGCCCGCGCCAGCAACAGCGCCATCCAGCCGCCCATCGAGGAACCGATCACGACCTGCGGCCCGCGGCAGAACCGCTCGAACACCGCGATGCTTTCTTCCAGCCAGCGCCCGATGGTGCCGTCGATGAAGGCGCCGCCGGATTCGCCGTGGCCGGAATAGTCGAAGCGGACGCAGGCCCGGCCGTGTTCGGCGGCCCACGCCTCCAGCGCGAGCGCCTTGGTGCCCTGCATGTCGGACTTGAAGCCGCCGAGCCAGAACAGCCCGGGCGCACCACTTGTGCTGCCAGGCGCACCGCTTGTGCTGCCCGGCCCGCCCGGCGCACGGCTGCGCACCGCGATCCGCCTGCCAGCTTCGCCGCCGCCGACGTCGATAAAGGCCGGTTCCGGGCTGGTTGCAGATGAAATGGTCATGGAATCGTCCTCCCCTGCCAGCTTGCTTGTCCGCGAGCCCTCCGCGCTGGTCAAGCAAGTCCGCCCGCCACTACCTTGCGGACCAGATTGCTCCGCTATATCTGCGGGGCGTGACCGAAATGCCTCGCATTTGACGGTTTTCAGGCGCAGACAGCGAGTTCGCTTGCTCCGCGCTGCGTATTGCTTCAAAATATAGACCTTCTTTCACAATTTGCCTTCACAACTTCGGAGAGTTACCCATTCGCCGTCCCAACAGAGCCCCGCCCGCCGCAACCAAAGACGGGCCGCGCACCAATGATGAAATCCGCAACGCGCAGATCCAGCTGATCGATCAGACCGGCCTGAACCACGGCACGGTCGAGACCGTGGTTGCCGTCAAGATGGCCCTCGAAGCGGGCATGGATCTCGTCGAGATTTCGCCGAACAACAATCCTCCCGTTTGCAAGATCATGGACTACGGGAAGTTCAAATATTCGGCACAGAAGAAAGCCGCCGAGGCGCGCAAGAAACAGAAGGTCGTCGAGATCAAGGAGATCAAGCTGCGGCCGATGATCGACGATCACGATTACGACGTGAAGATGCGCGCGATGCAGCGGTTCTTCGAGGAAGGCGACAAGGTCAAGATCACCTTGCGCTACCGTGGCCGCGAAATGGCGCACCAGGAAATCGGCACCAAGCTGCTGGACAAGGTGAAGGCCGACGTCGCCGAATTCGCGAAGGTCGAGCAGGACGCAAGGTTCGAAGGCCGCCAGGTCGTGATGGTGCTGGCGCCACGTTGATCTTGATCGGTTGAATGGAGAGCGGCCCGTCGGATGATCCGGCGGGCCGCTTTCGTTTTGTCGCCCCTGCTCGCCATCCCCCGCCTGGTGCGCAATTGCGCACGGGGGCGGGGACGACGTCGGTGAGAAATCAGCTTCTTGTCGCCTGCCAGGTGCCGCTGCAGCGGTCGCCGGTGATGATGCCGCTCCAGGCGCCCGCGCCGCCGGTGCCGGCGAGTCGGCCGCCGCCGGTCGCCCTGGAAGCGCCGACCGAGACGTTCACGGCAACCGCACCGTTGCTCCGGACCGAGCCGGACACCCGGCCGCCGCCGGCCGAGGAGACCCGGCTGCCGTTGACCGTGAAGGGGACGCTGTAGCCCGAACTGCAATTGCCGCGGGTGGTGGCGAACACCACGTTCCAGGTGCCGTCATAGGCG
>JAQSDT010000274.1 GCA_029946075.1 bacterium
CGACCTTGTCGGACTGGATCAGCTTCTCGGTCTTCTGCTTGCCGACATCGGGCTTCTGGCCGTCGTCCTCGTAGATCACTTCGACCGGCTTGCCGCCCATCTTGCGGCCCATGTGGTCGAGCGCCAGTTCGAACGAATTGCGCATGTCGTTGCCGATCACAGCGGTCGGGCCGCTGAAGGTCGAAACGAAACCGATCTTGATGGTGTCGCCCGCGAGCGCGGTCTGCGTCAGCGCAAAAACCGCAGCGCCCGCCAGCCAGAATGCCTTTTTCATCTAGTTCTCCCTCCTCGTTATCGCACCAATCCCGGCGACCGGGTGACCGGCAACGCGTATCCCGCGCGCCTCATTATCCTGTGAGGTATTTTGTGCGCGAAATGGCCGGTCGGCAGCAAGCATGATCCGGCGGCCCTGTTTAGAACCTTCGGCCCATACCCCAACGGCCTGCACCATAATTCGCTCACGACGGCGATGGCAAGAATTATAATGCCGGTTGCCGGGGCAACAAATGTCGCAGGGGACGGCGGCCCCGAAACCCGAAAACAGGCCCTGCGCCAATGCATTCATGGCGTCCGGTCCGCCTGCGGCGCGCCGTTGCGCGGCCATTCCGCCCAGGTCGGGCGGTCGAGCTGGAACAGATCCGTGCAGCGGGCATACCAGCCGCTGCCGTGCATGCGGCCGATCAGGTGCAGCGCCGGCGTGTCGATATGGCAGCGCTCCTTGTCCAATATGACGGCATCGTCGACATGGGCGCGAAGGATGCGGCCGATCACCGCCGTCTGGCGCGGGCCGGTTACCAGCGAGCTCAATACCTTGCACTCGAACGAAACCGGCGACTCCTTGATGCGCGGCGGCCGGATCGAATCCGATGGCGCTGCGGTCAGGCCGGCCAGCGCGAGTTCGTCGACCTCGGGCGGCGCGTCGATGCAGGTAATGTTCATGGCCGCGGCGTTGGCTTCGGAAACCAGGTTCACCACGAACTCGCCGGTCGCGAGGATATTCGCCGCGGTGTCCTTGAAGCGGCCGGGCGCCGAGAGCAGGCCGATGGCCAGCGTCGGCGGCTCGTTGCCGAGCGCGTTGAAGAAACTGTAGGGCGCAGCGTTGACGATTCCGTCTTCCGACATCGTCGTCACCCAGGCGATCGGGCGCGGCGTCACGGTCGCCGTCAGGATCTTGTAGCGGTTCTGTGCCTCCAGCGTTTCCATGTTGAACAGCATCGAAGGCTCCGGTCAGACCGCGACGACGGGATGGCGCAGCCGGCCGATGCCGGCGACTTCGGCCTCGACCACGTCGCCGGGCCACAGCCATTCCTGCGGCGTGCGGCCGGCGCCGACGCCATCGGGCGTGCCGGTCGCGATGATATCGCCCGGCTCCAGCGTCATCGCCGCCGAAATGTCCGCGATCAAGAGCGGCACCTTGAACAGCATGTGGCGCGTGTTGGAGCGCTGCTTCTCGACGCCGTTCACCGTCAGCCAGAGATCGAGCGCATGGGGATCGCCGATCTCGTCCGCCGTCACGATACAGGGGCCGAACGGCGCGTAGGTGTCCTGGCCCTTGGAGTAGATCCACTGCCCGGCGCGGCGATTGTCGCGCGCGCTGACATCGATCATGACGCTGTAGCCGAACACGAAGTCGAGCGCCTGGGCCTCGGTCACGCGACGTGCGGTCCGTCCCATCACGACGGCGAGCTCGACTTCCCAGTCGAGCTGCTGCGTGATCATCTTGTTATGCTCGATGGCATCGTCGGGCCCGATCACGGAGGTCGGCGGCTTCGAGAAGATGATCGGCTGCTTCGGCAATTCCTTCGAGGTGTCGAGCGCGCGCGAAGATTCCGCGACGTGCTCGACGTAATTCAACCCGATGCCGAAAATGTTCTTGCGCGGCCGCGGGATCGGCGCGAGCAGCTTCACGTTGGCGAGCGGCACCGCCGATCCTACCGGCCAGCGGCCGGCATGGTCGCGCAATATCTGCTTCAGCCCAGCCGTCGCCGGCGAACCGAGATCGATCAGACCCTGCATCGACACGGGGAGATCGACGCCGGCATGCGCGCCGATCGTTTCGACGTCGACGACCATGTCATCGACGATGGCGCCGAGGCGGGCCGCCGCCTCGACATTGGCGCGGTAGGTAACGAGACGCATTTTGAATTCCTTTAGGAAGTCAGCGATTGCCGACCTTGGTTGTCGCCATAGGCTTCCTCCCGGTAGAGACCGAGGGAATGCATGACGGGCAGATCGTTGAAGGCGAACAGGCAGGCGTCTTCGCTGGATGATGCATTGACGTGCTCGTGCCAGGCCCATGACGGCAGGCAGAAGATGTCGCGCTCGGTCCAGTCGAAGCGCTTGCCGTCGATGATGGAGTGGCCGCTGCCTTTGGCGACCTGATAGATCACGCTGCCGGTGTGGCGATGCGCGCGGGTCGCTTCGCCCGGCCGCAGCATCTGCATCGAGGCGCCGATCGTTGGCATCACCGGACCGCCGGTGACGGGATTGACGTAGTTCATCAGGATTCCGTCATAAAGCGAGCCTTCGGTCGCGCCGGCGTAGCGCTGCAGCGCCTCGTAGGTCGGACCCCATTCGTATTTCAGCAGCGGCGAATATCGCTTGGTCCATTCGGCGCCGGCCGGGCGCAGGCCCGGATTGCCCCAGGTCTGCGACACGTCGTCGACGGGATAGCCGACGTCCTGCTGCATCTTCGGATGCACCGCGTAGAAATTGGCCTCGAGCGAATTGACCAGGGGAATATCGAGGCCGTCCTGCCAGATGCAGGGCGTGCCGTCGCCGGAAACGCCGTGCTCGTGCCAGGTGCCGTTCGGCGTCAGCACGAAATCGTTGCGGCCGAGCGTCATCTTGTGACCGTCGACGACGGTGTAGGCGCCCTCGCCTTCCATGATGAACCGCAAGGCAGAGGCCGAATGCGCGTGCGACGAGGCGACCTCACCGGGGTGCATCACCTGCAGGCCCGAATAGAGCCAGCCGACGGCGGCGGAATGCTCGCGGCGGCCGGGATTGTTCAGATAGATGACGCGGCGGCCGGCCTTTTCGGGCGACACCAGTTCGACCGAGCGCAGCACATGCGCGCGCAGATCCCGATAGCGCCAGATCACGGGCACCGACGACGATTTCGGCTGCCAGGGCTCGATCTTGTTGGCGACGGTCCAGAGCGCGCCGGCATCGAGAGTTTCAAGCTCGTCGTAATAGGCAAGCAGCTCCGGCGTGTCCTCGACATTGGCCCGTCCGGCGACGTCTTCCCGGTGGTTTTCGCGGCGACTTGCTGCCATCTCGCTCTCCTGGACTGTACATTTTCTATAAAATAACTTATATATTCGATGCAAGCATAAATTTTCGAAAATCTGATTCAGGGATTGGATACATGGCAAGCGTGGCAGACCGCCGGACCGCCAGCGAGGGCACCGAAGAGCCCGCGACACTGGGCGAAGCCGCCTATCAGCACCTGCGCGCCGACATCGTCTCCGGCGTGCTCGAGGCTGGCAAGCCATTACGTCTCGAGGCGTTGCGGCAACGCTACGGCCTGAGTTTTTCGCCGCTGCGCGAAGCCTTGATGCGGCTGCAGTCCGAGCGGCTGGTGCTGTCGACCGCGCTGCGCGGTTTCTCTGTCGCGCCGCTGTCGCGCGAGGAAATGAAGGACGCGACCGAGACGCGAATCCTGATCGAATGCGAGGCGCTGCGGCTTTCGATGCGCCGTGGCGACGACGACTGGGAGGCCGGCATCGTCGCCGCCTTCCACGCGCTGGGCTTGCAGGTCGAGCGGCAGTCGCGGCTGGCGAAGGTGGAAGCCGCCGACATGCTGGCGATGGAAGAGCGGCATCATCAATTCCACCGCGCGCTGATCGCCCATTGCGGCTCGCCGCGGCTGCTCGAACTGGCGAACCAGCTCTCGGTCGAGACCCAGCGTTACCGGCTGCCGAGCCTGGTCGGCCGCATCGCCGGCGCCCCGCCGCGCGACGTCGCCGCCGAACATCAGCAAATCATGGACGCGACGCTGCGCCGGAGCGAGGACGCCGTCCGTTATCTCGCCGAGCATTACCGGCGAACCGCTGAGGCGATCGAGGCGTCGATTGCGTGGCCTACGAAGCCGTAACAATACCGGCAACGATACGCATTCGCTATCGGCCGATTGGCAAACGCGCCTTGGACTGTGGCGCGAATAGCTACATATTGCCGTGTACGCCGCACCCGAACCGAGGTCGCATCGCATGGTCATCGCACAACAGCCCCATCGCGTGGTGATCATCGGCGCCGGTTTTGGCGGGCTGGAAGCCGCCTTCGGCCTCGCCGGCGCGCCGGTTGCGATCACGCTGATCGACCGCCGCAACCATCATCTGTTTCAGCCGCTGCTTTACCAGGTCGCGACCGCCTCGCTGGCGACATCCGAGATCGCCTGGCCGATCCGTCATTTGCTGCGCGACCGGCCCGAAGCGACGACGCTGTTCGCCAATGTGAGCGGCATCGACGCCGGTGCCAAACGCGTGCAACTCGACGACGGCGAGAGCGTGCCCTACGACACGCTGGTGCTCGCAACCGGCGCGCGCCATGCCTATTTCGGCCACGACGAGTGGGAGCCGTTCGCGCCCGGCCTGAAGACGCTGGAAGACGCCACCACGCTGCGCCGGCGCATCCTCGTCGCCTTCGAACGCGCCGAGCGCGAGACCGATCCGGTGAAGCGCGCGGCGCTGCTCACCTTCGTCATCATCGGCGCCGGCCCCACCGGCGTCGAAATGGCCGGCACGATCGCCGATCTTGCCAAGGACACGCTGCCGCCGGACTTCCGCAACATCGACACGCGAAAGGCCCGCGTCGTGCTGATCGAGGCCGGCCCGCGCGTG
>JAQSDT010000275.1 GCA_029946075.1 bacterium
GCATTGCATGCTGGTGGTTGAAGGGTTGACGTGCCGTTTCGGCAGCAAGGCCGCAGTCGACAATGCGTCATTCTCGATTGCACCCGGCAGCTTCGTCGGCGTCATCGGCCGATCCGGCGCCGGAAAGTCGACGCTGCTGCGCATGATCAACCGCCTCGCCGAACCCTCCGAAGGCCGCATTCTGTTCGAGGGCGTCGATGTCACCGCGCTGCGCGGCAGGGATTTGCGTCAATGGCGCGCGCGCTCCGCGATGATCTTCCAGCAATTCAATCTGGTCGGCCGGCTCGACGTCCTGACCAACGTGCTGATGGGGCGGCTTGCGGAAATTCCGTCCTGGCGGTCGCTGATTCAGCTCTGGCCCGAAGAGGACCGGGCGCTGGCGATGTCGGCGCTGGACCAGTTTGACATGGCGGGGATTGCGGCCCAGCGCGCCGATCAGCTGTCCGGCGGCCAGCAGCAGCGTGTCGCGATAGCGCGCGCGCTGGTGCAGGAGCCGGACATCATTCTGGCCGACGAGCCGATTGCCTCGCTCGATCCGCGCAATACCCGGATCGTGATGGACGCGCTGCTGCGCATCAACAAGCACTTCGGTATCACCGTGATCTGCAATCTGCATTCGCTCGATCTGGCGCGCAGCTATTGCGACCGGTTGATCGGCATGGCCTCGGGGCGGGTGGTGTTCGACGGCGCACCGGAAATGCTCACCGATCGCATTGCACGAGAGCTTTACGATCTCGAAGCCGACGACGTCATGGGGACTACGTCAGCGCAGACCCCCGACGCCGCTGCCGTCCCGGCCATGGGAACGGCTGCCGCAGCCTGAACTTGCTTTGCTCATCTTTCGTACAGGGTAGCCGCTTGCAAACCTGCAATCGGCGACAAGGCGTAACCACAACAAGAGGTACATCATGATTACTCGTCGCATCGTTCTTGCCGGCGCCGCCGCGCTGGCGTTCACTGCCACCGCGTCCGCGCAGGACTGGAAAGGCAAGTATCCGGAACTGACCTTCGCAGTGGTACCGGCCGAGAATGCCTCGGGGGTCACCGAGCGCTGGACGCCGTTCGTCAGCTATCTGTCGAAGGAGCTCGGCGTGACGGTAAAGCTGCGTATTGCCAACGACTATGCCGCCGTCATCGAAGGCCAGCGCGCCGGCAACATCCATATCGCCAGCTACGGCTCGGCATCGTTCGCCCGCGCCCGGCTGACCGGCGTCAAGACCGACGCCTTCGCCAACGACATCAATGCCGACGGCTCGACCGGTTACTATTCGGTGTTTTTCGTCAAGGCCTCCAGCGCCTGGAAGAACATCGACCAACTGAAGGGCAAGAATCTCGGCCTCGTCGACCCGAACTCGACCTCGGGCAACAACGTGCCGCGTTTCGAGCTCGACAAGATGGGCATCTCCGATGCCGATTCCTATTTCGGCAAAGTCGTCTTCACCGGCAGCCACGAGAACGCCATGCTGGCGCTGTCGCAGGGCACGGTCGATATCGCCGCCAACCAGTGGACTAATGACGACGATTCGACGCTGGCCCAGATGCTGCACAAGGGCATGCTGAAGAACGCCGACGGCTCGGCGATGAAGAAGGACGACTTCCGCATCGTCCACAAGTCGGCCCCGATCATCAACGGGCCGTATGCCTACAACTCCGACCTTCCGGCCGAGCTGAAGGTTGCGATCGCCAAGGCATTCACCGACGCGCCGACCAGGGACAAGGCCGCGTTCGACCGTCTTTCCGACGGGCAGAAGAAGGGCTTCAATCCGGCCACGACCAAGGATTGGGACGGCACGGTCGACCTGATCAAGTTCGTGGATAACCTTCGCAAGAAGAAGGCCTCCTGATCGAGGGGCAAGCACTGGAAGGCCGGGTCCTCGCGGCCCGGCCTTCTGTTTGATCGGTATCCGGGCAGAACGCCGCCATGACATCAGCCGTCTCGATCCTTCCTGCTGCGCAACTGGCCGTGCTGAACGACGTCTATCGCGCGGCCGTTGCTCGCAAACGATGGCGGATGGCGCTGGCGGCGGTGATCTTTTTCGCGGCGTTGTTCGTCGCGGCGCTGGGCGCTGAAGTGAACCTGCGCACGCTGTTCAGTTATTTTGGCAATTTCGTCAGTTATTTCGAGCGCATCCTGACGCTGGAGGACGGCACCAGGGTCTGGAGCAATCCGGCCGAGTGGTTCTGGGGCTGGAACAAATGGCTGAAGATGCTCGCCGAGACCATCCTGATCAGCTACGTCGGCACCATGATCGGGGCGGTACTCGCCTTCGCGCTCAACTTCTTTGCCGCGCAAAATACCTCGCCGGCGCCATGGCTTCGTTTCGTCATTCGCCGCCTGCTCGAATTCGCCCGTACGGTGCCCGGCATCGTGTTTGCGCTGATCTTCGTCATTGCGTTCGGGCTCGGCCCGATGGCCGGCGTATTGGCGATTGCCATTCATTCCACCGGGGCGCTCGGCAAGCTGTTCTCCGAGATCGTCGAGAATGCCGACATGAAGCCGGTGGAGGGCGTGCGCTCGACCGGCGCAAGCTGGCTGTCCTGCATGCGGTTTGCCGTGCTGCCGCAGGTCTCGGCCGGTTACGCCAGCTATGCGTTGCTGCGTTTTGAGATCAACGTGCGCGAAGCCTCGGTCATGGGCTTTGTCGGGGCGGGTGGAATCGGGCAGGAGCTCGTGGTCGCGATCCGAAAATTCTACTATTCCGACGTCAGCGCGATCCTGTTGACCATCATCATCACGGTTTTCATCATCGATATCGGAACCGGCTGGCTGCGTGGCCGCCTGTTCGGCAAGGAAGCGCGGGCATGAGCCAGTTGCCGAAGCCGGACCGGGAGCATTTGCGCGCGAAATATCCTGAAATGTTCGAAAAGCCTGCTGCGGCCAGGCTGGCCACGCCGGCGATGATCGTTGCGGCCCTGGCCATCTTTATCTTCGGGCTGGTCGATCTCGACTTTTCGCCAACCAAGCTGGTTTCCGGGATGAGCCAACTCGGCTGGATCACCTTGATGATGATCCCGCCCGATCCGGGCTCGTCATTATTGGCCTATCTCTCGGCTCTGGGGGAGACGCTGTCGATCGCGCTGCTCGGCACCACGATCGCCGCGGTCGTCGCGTTGCCGTTCAGCCTGCTGGCGGCACGGAACATCATTCCTTCCGGATGGCTGCGCTTTCCGGTCCGCCGCGCGTTCGACTCCATCCGCGGCGTCGATACTCTGATCTGGGCGCTGGTCTGGATCAACGTCGTCGGCCTCGGACCCTTTGCCGGCGTGCTGGCGATCGCAGTCTCGGATTTCGGGGCTTTCGGCAAACTGTTCTCCGAGGCGATCGAGGCTGCGGACAGGAAGCAGGTGGAGGGCATCCGGGCTTCGGGTGGTAATGCCTTGCACGAAATTCGCTTTGGCCTGATGCCGCAGGTGCTGCCCGTCATTGCGGGGCAGGTGCTCTATTTCATCGAATCGAATACCCGATCGGCCACGATCATCGGCATCGTCGGCGCCGGCGGCATCGGCCTGCAACTGGCCGAGCAGATCCGGGTGCTTGAATGGCAGAAGGTCTCGTTCCTGATCCTGATGATCCTGGTCGCGGTGGCCGCGATCGACTGGATCTCGAGCAAGCTGCGCTTTGCCATTATCGGCCAGCGCGCGGTTGCCTGAGCTAGTTGTTCTCCACCAGAAATTCGACGCGCTCCGCGGCGAAACGTGAACGCTTCGTCACCAGCGGGGCGCCTGCTGTATCGACGTCCGTGCTGTCGACGATGAGGATCGGGCGACCGAGCGCGAGGTTCAAGCGAGCGGCGTCGGTAGCATCGACAATGCCGGCCGTGATCCGGGTCGAGGAACGGCGAAAATCCTTGGTGCCGTAATGCGCCAGCAGCGGCGTCATCGAGCGCAGATTGGCGAAGATTTTGCCCGCATCGCGAAAGCGTTCGGCCGACAGCCACGTGGTGCTGACGCAAATCGGCGAGCGGTCGGCGAACCGCACCGATTCGATCCGGATCAGGGGGGCACCGGTCTTGAGCGCGAGTTCTCGCGCCAGTTCGCGCGTGGCTCCTTCCTCGGAAGAATCGATGAATTGGCCGCGCGGCTCACGGCCACCGGCGCCGACGATTTCCGAAAAGCGCGTACGCGAGCGCAAGGGATAGGCGAGGCGCCTGGTCTCGACATAGGTGCCGCTGCCGCGTTCGGCGCGTACCAGGCCGCGCTCGGCGAGCGTGGCGAGCGCGCGCCGCACGGTGTGGCGGTTCACCCGATAGGTTTCGGCGATTTCCATCTCGCCCGGCAGCTTTTCGCCCGCGGCAAAGCGGCCGTCGGCGATGCCGCGCTCGATCCCGTCGGCGACCTGTCGCCACAGCGCGACGCCTGACGCGCCGTCCTGAATGCTCATGGGGTAAAGCCGGTCATCGGGGAAAAATCACCTCGGTGTCACGAAAACGTCATGGCGCGTCGATATCAAGTTGTCTAATATCATAGACAACTTGATTCAGGCAAGGCCGGGATGATGGGAAGCAGCGAGAGGCACCGCGAAAATCCGGAGCAAGCCCGCCGCAAGGCGGCGATGGCCGTACTGGCCGGCTCCCCAGCGGCCGAGATTGCCACGCGGCTTACCGCCGTTGCGGTGCCCGACCATGAAGAGTTGCGCGAGCCGGAGAGCGGGCTCGTCATGGTGCGTGGCCGCGTCGGCGGCGATGGCGCGGCGTTCAATCTCGGCGAAGCCACGGTATCGCGGGCGGGGGTTCGGCTTTCCACCGGCGAGGTGGGCTTTGGCTACGTGCTGGGGCGCGACAGGCAGAAGGCGCGGATGATCGCACTGTGCGATGCCATGGTGCAGTCCAGCGAACTCGCT
>JAQSDT010000276.1 GCA_029946075.1 bacterium
GCTGATCGAAGGTCACGAAGCCGCGCTTCTTGGCCTGCTTGATCATCTTCTTGACCGCGGCATCCGACAGGTCGAGCAACGGCGACGGTGCGTCCGGCGAATCCTTCTCAGGGGCGTCCGCTGCCTTGTCGTCTTTTTCCTTGTCTTTAACCTGCAGCGTCTTTGCCTTGGTGGCCATTCATCAAGCTCCCGAAACGCGCTCGTGCGGGAAAGCGATGTCGCCATCCTCGCAGCCAATCACTGATGTCACGCCAGACGACTTTTCAGGAAAAGCCGCCTTGCTCTGTCTCAACCCCGCAGGCATGAGCTTCATGCCCTCGACGCGGAAAGGGCGGCGCAGAACCTCGCCACCCCGAATTCCAAATCACCGGTTTTGTCTTTCGTAGCCGTAAGGTCCTTAAGCTTCGCTTAACCCTGTTTTTGAAGCCAAACCATGGGTTTGGCGAGTCTTTTAACGGCCCCGGCGGCGGCCGTCCGCATCATTTTTTCATCAGACGCTTTTACGGAACCGGCCCGAAAGCTCGCCAAAACCCTCGATCAGGGCCTCGGTGCCGTCCAGGGAGTCCAACCGGGCGCTGACGTCCTTGAGCCATGCCAGATTGGCCTCGGTGGGCTCCTCGCCCAGCGCCAGTTCGGCATCCTTCCTTTCCCTAAGTAGGGCGTGGGTTTTCTGATGCAAGACAACGAGTTGCTGCCATGTCGCCAAAACGTCCTCGCGGGCCGCGCCGGGTTTGGCACCCCACACCGCGCCGGTCGTGATTGCCCGCTCAACCCTTTGAAGAATCTCGTTTAATCCGCGCGCCAGGAGATCGGCCCGCATCTTCTCGGCCTGCTCCTCGACATCGGGGGAATGGTGATGGTCGTTGGCGAAGGCGGCAATGATGCCGGCGCGGAGCTTGTTGGCCTCCGGATGGGCCAATTCCAGCGCCGCCACCTCTTCCAGATGGTCGTGCAGCAGCCAGGGGTGGTTGATCAGCGAGGTCAGGATCAGGGCCTCGCGGCGGGACACGGCGCTGCGCTGGCCGCGCATGATCGGGCTGGTCGCCAATTGGGGACTGGCGGCCTGGTAGGGACCGGAATTGAGCGTCGGGATGCCCGCCGGCCCGGTGCCGCGGCCCCCGCGGGAGGCGAATCGGCCAGCCTGACTACCTCCGAAGGCGGGCCTCGGGGCAAAACCCCGGCCTGATTCGGGGCGCGCGGACCGGAAATTGCCCTGTCCATAGCCGCCGCCACCTCGCCCTTGCGGCGCAAAATTGCGCTGCAGGCGCTCGGCCAGATCCTGGCGGTAGTAGCGCCGCACGACCTCGTCGCGGATACCGTTGGAGAGTTCGTTGATGCGCGCCTCCAGCGCCGCGCGCCGCTCGGGCGTCGCAAAGCTGCCGCCCTCGATCTCGCGGGTCCAGAGCATGTCGGCGAGTCCGCGCGCCGCGCCAATCACTTCCTCGATCGCGCCGCGTCCGCCGGAGCGCGCGAGATCGTCGGGGTCCTGCCCTTCCGGCAGCAGCGCAAAGCGAAGGCTCTTGCCCGGCAGAAGATTTGGCAGCGCGAGATCGGCGGCGCGATACGCCGCCTTCTGTCCGGCGCGATCGCCGTCGAAGCAGAGGATCGGCTCGTCCGCCATCCGCCACAGCAGCGCGAGCTGGTTTTCGGTGAGCGCGGTCCCGAGCGGCGCGACGGCGCCGTTAAATCCCGCCGTGACCATGGCGATGACGTCGACATAGCCTTCGACCACGATCAGCGGACTGCCATCATGCGTCGCCTGCCGCGCGGTCGCGAGATTGTAGAGATTGTCGCCCTTGTGAAACAGCGGGGTTTCCGGCGAATTCAGGTATTTTGCCGGAACGTCCTTTTCCAGCGCGCGTCCGCCGAAGGCGATGACGCGGCCGCGTGCATCCGTGATCGGAAACATCACGCGATCGCGGAAGCGATCGTAGGGGACAGGAATGTCTTCGCCGCCGATCAACAAGCCCGCCTCGACCATGTCCTCGGTCGAGATACCCTGCGCGCCCAGATGTTCCTTCAAAGCGAAACGATCCGGCAGCGCGTAACCGAGCCGGAATTGCAGTTGCGTCGCCGGCGTGATCGCGCGGTCGCCGAGATAGCCGCGTGCCTTGGCGCCATTGCGCGAGGCCAACGTATCGGCAAAGAATTTCGCGGCGAGTTCCATCACGTCATGCAGCGTCTTGCGGCGCTGCTCGTGGCGCGCGGCATCGGGCGTCACTGCGGGGAGCGCCATGCCGGCCATCGAGGCCAGCCGCTCGACGGCTTCCGGAAACGAAACGCCTTCGGTCTCCATCACGAAGTCGAAAATGTTGCCGTGCTTGCCGGTCGAGAAGTCGTGATAAAATTGCTTCTGGTCGTTGACCGTGAACGAGGGCGTCTTTTCCTGCTGGAACGGCGACAGCCCCTTGAACTCCCGCCCCGCCTTCTTGAGCTTGACGCGCCGGCCCACGACTTCCGAAACCGGAAGCCGGGCGCGAAGCTCTTCGAGGAATTGGGGCGTGAAGCGCATGGGTCAGGTTTTGCCTGGGCGTGGGGCGATTGCCAACCGATGATGGATATAGGGATCGGCTCGTAAAATACGACGGCGGTTGGGCTTCTTGCCGTTATTCACAGGTTCCCGCGGTTACTTCGCAGCACAACCTAAGGGTAAACTTGATTGACAGACAGAATACATTTGTATATACACCGAGCGACGAATGATTGAATTCGAAGGTATGACGGCGACCGGCTTCGAGTGGGACGACGTCAAGAGCGAAGCCAATCTGGTCAAACACGGCATTACCTTCGAAGACGCCAGCGAAGTTTTTTACGGACCGATCATCGTCAGGCGATCAAACCGCAACCACGAGGAGAGATGGCTCGCGATCGGAAAATCCAACGATCAAATCGTGACCGTGATCTTCACCCGGCGAAATAACCTGATCAGGATCATTTCGGCGCGACATCCGAGGCCAGATGAAAAAAGAACGTATCGTAACGCGACAATGGGGCGATCGTCGCAAGGGAAAGACTGATTGGGCTCGATTCAGCGCGATCACGGACGCCGAGGTCGAGGCCTCGATCGCGGATGATCCGGATTGGGCCGAGTTTGAGAACATCGACTGGTCAGACGCCGTGCTGGTAATGCCGGTGAAAAAGAAGGCGATCTCCATCCGCGTCGATGAGGATGTGCTCGATTTCTTCAAAAAGGACGGCGACGGCTACCAGCGGCGGATCAATGCCGTGCTGCGATCGTATATGCAGCAGAAGGGCAAGCCGAAGAAGCGGGCTTGAGCCGATATCGAAGACTTTCTCCGTCATTCCGGGGCGCGCGCAGCGCGAGCCCGGAATCAATCTCGCGGCGAAAGTCTTGCACAATGGATTCCGGGTTCGTCCTTCGGACGCCCCGGAATGACGTGAGAGCTTGAATCCCTCCCCATTCCGCGGTTCCATCCACTCATGTTCACGATTTTCAGGGGCGGCCAGAGCGGGGCGTGGCGGGTGACGCGGTTTGCGCCGGTGAAGGGCGCCGGCCTGGTGCGGACGCCGGCGCTGTCCTCGGTCTATTCGGCCTCGATCGCGCTGCCGATCCTGCCCTCGACCAACTCCTGGCGGCTGGCCGGCATTGCCAGCCATGTCCGCTATGTCGAGCGCGCCGAGAAGGAGAAACTGGTGGCGGTGCAGGCCGGCCTCGGCCGGCCGGAAGCCAGCCTGGCGGCGCTGATCCCGATCAAGAAATCGGCCGCGTGGTGGGACCTGACCCAGGAGGAACGGCGCAGGATCTTCGAGGACAAGTCGCAGCACATTGCCGGCAGCATGAAATACCTGCCGGCGATCGCGCGCCAGCTCTATCACTGCCGCGACCTCGGCGAGCCCTTCGACTTCCTGACCTGGTTCGAATTCGAACCCGGCCATGCCGACATGTTCGAGGAACTGGTCGGCACGCTGCGGCGGACCGAGGAATGGAATTACGTCGAGCGCGAGGTGGACATTCGCGTCGAGCGCGAGCGGCTGGACGCGGGTTAAGTACAACCGTCGGCGAGGACGAGCTTGCTCGTCGTCGTTGTATGACGGACCTTGAAAAGGTCCTGGATCTCGGGATCGCCGAGGAACGCTTCGGCGTTGGCGCGCTCCGGAAATTCGAGGATGACGAGACGTTCCGGTTTCCAGTCGCCCTCGATGGTCGTGGGCACGACGCCCTGAACGATGTACTTGCCGGAATGTTTTGCGATGAAGGCCGGGATTTCGGCGATGTACTTTCTGAATCCGCCGTAATCGTTCACCGACAGGTCGAGCACCAGATACGCTTTCATCGCTGACCCTCTAATTATCGAGAAACTTGCCCGAGGCGATCTGCGGCAGACCGGTGACCGGCCAGTTGTAGACGTAGGTCCAGGCCTCACCGGCCGTGCCATCTTCCAGCGTCAGCGGCAGCATGCGGCGGAGATATTCGGTCGGCTCCGGAAAGCCCTCGCCGCAGGCCTCATACATGTCGAACTCGCCGAGCAGCGCGTCGCGGTCGCGCAGGCGATAGAGCTCGCCATGCACGATGTCGGCGGGATCGTCCGAGAGCACCAGCCCCGGATAATGCTTGATGAGATAAAGCCGGCCGCGGCAGGTCGCGGTCCCCAGATAATCGGCGCTGCGCGACAACAGCTGCGCCATCGGATGGTCGAAGCCGCGCATCAGCGTGCCGTAGACGAAAAGACGATCTGAAATCATGGGATTTCTATGTCATTGCGAGCGCAGCGAAGCAATCCATCTATCCCCGTGCTGAAGTGTGGATTGCTTCGCTGCGCACGCAATGACGGGGCTGGCACCTAGGCCGGCACGACCTCGTCGCTGACAACGAAA
>JAQSDT010000277.1 GCA_029946075.1 bacterium
GCCGTAACGGAAATCTTCCTGGCGTAGCGAACGCCGCTCTGCCCGACGAAAAATGCTGCGACGGCTTCGCGTTCGTCGCCGGTCAGCAGCGGCGAGTAGAGCGCCACGACGCCGGCCAGCGCCAATGCTGACGGGCCGTTCGCCGTTGCGGTTGCCGCTGATGCTGCGGACGCTCCGCCGGTGAGGAGCGATAGTACGAGAACCGCGAGCCTGCCGGATTTCATTTCCACCTCCACTCGTGTCACTCGTTTCGTAGCATAGCTGCCGCGCCCCGCCAGCGACCATTATTTCGCCACGCGAATAACGCCCCCGCCGTGCAGCCGGGGCAGGGCGCCCCTCCGCTTATGCGCTTGCGCTGCCCCACCATCGGCGGCACATTTGCCGTTGCGACGCGAAGATCGCCAACAACGATACCCATCCGAGGAACCCTGATGGCGGCCACGCGGATCGACTGCGATATCCATCCAGCGGTAGGCGGCACCCGCACCACGCTGCTGCCCTATCTCGACGACCACTGGAAAGAGCAGGTGGTCAGCCGCGCCATCGACGGTCTCGATCTGAATTCCTATCCGCCGAACATGCCGTTCACGGCCCGCGCCGACTGGCGGCCGGCGGGCGCCAAAGCGGGCAGCGATTTGGCGATGGCGCAGCGCGGCGCGTTCGATCAGCTCGGCGCCAGCCACGCCATCTGCAACGTCGTCTACGGCGCGTCGGCGGTGTTCGATCCCTATATGGCCGCGGGCTTTTGCAAGGCGATCAACGACTGGATATCAGCCGAATGGCTGGCGAAGGATCCGCGGCTCTCGGCCTCGATCGTGGTGCCGATGCAGGCGCCGGATCTGGCGGTCGAGGAAATCGAGCGCCGCGCCGGCGATAACCGTTTTGTGTCGGTGCTGGTGCTGTCGCAGGGCGACATGCTGCTCGGCAAGCGGCACTATTGGCCGGTGTGGCAGGCGGCGGCCAAACACAAATTGCCGGTCGCGATCCATGCCGGCAGTTCCTATCGCAGCGCGCCGAGTTCGATCGGCTGGCCGTCCTACCGCTACGAATATTATCTGGCCGAAGCGCAGGCGTTCCAGGCGCAGATCCTGAGCTTTGTGTATGAAGGCGTGTTCGGAAAAATCCCCGATCTGAAATTGGTGCTGATGGAGTCGGGCGTCAGCTGGCTGCCGGCCTTCATGTGGCGCGCCAACAAGACCTGGCGCGGCGTCCGCGTCGAGGTTCCCTGGGTCGAGCGCGAGCCCGCCGCGATCATCCGCGACCATATCCGCGTCACCATGCAACCGTTCGACGGCCCGCCGGATGCCGTTGGCGTTGCCGATATCATCGAGCAGATCGGCTCCGACAAGATGTTCCTGTTCGCGTCCGACTATCCGCACTGGCAGTTCGAGGGCGACGATCCGATGCCGCCGCATCTGCCCGCCAGCATCGCCGCGCGCATGTGCGCGGACAATCCGCTCGAAACCTTTCCGCGGCTGAAGCTTGCCGTGAACTGAAGGAGGATCGCATGAGTGATGTCATCGACCGCCCCATCCTCGCCGAGGAAGCCGCCGCCAAGAGCCGCCTGCGCATCGTCGATTGCGACGTGCATCCGAGCATCCACGCGCATTCTGACATCGAGCAGTTCATGACGAAGCGCTGGAAGGAGCATCTGCGCACCTATGGCAGCCACCTTCGCACGTCCTATATCGGCACCACGCCCTATCCGCGTTCCTCGCCGCTGATCGCGCGCCGCGATGCCTGGCCGCCGACCGGTGGGCCTCCGGGTTCCAATCTTGAATTCATGCAGAAGCAATATCTCGATCCGCTCGACGTCGAGTACGGCATCCTGCAGGTGCTCGACCTCTTCATCTTCTCGCAGCAGAACCTCGAATTCGGCGCCGCGATCCAGCGCGCCATCAACGACTGGCAGCTCGCCTTCTGGTCCGACCGCGACCCGCGGCTGAAGGCCTCGATCCTTGCGGGACAGGACGATACGGAACTTGCCATCGCCGAGATCGAGCGTTGCGCCAAGATCGGCCGCTACGTGCAGATCAACATCTGCCCGCGCGCCAACGAACCGCTCGGCCGCCGCCGCTACTGGCCGATCTTTGCGCGTGCGCAGGAACTCGGCCTGCCGCTCGGCATCCACGTCGGCGGCTATGGCGGGCATGCGCCGACCGGCGGCGGCTGGCCGTCCTTCTATGCCGAGGAGCATCAGTCGAACGCGCACACCATGGCGGCGCAGCTGACGAGCCTGGTGCTTGAAGGCATTCCCGAACGCTTCCCGAAACTGAAGATCGTCTTCATCGAAGGCGGCTTCGGCTGGATCCCGTCCGCCACCTGGCGGATGGACCGGCATTTCGAGGCGTTCCGCAGCGAGGTGCCGCATCTGAAGCGCAAGCCGTCGGAATATGTGAAGGAGCATTTCTGGTTCACGACGCAGCCGATCGACGAGCCCGATGAAGGCAAGCACCTGCGCTCGCTGATCGAATGGGTCGGCGCCGATCGCCTGCTGTTCTCATCGGACTATCCGCACTGGGATTTCGACGATCCGCGCTACGCCTTCAAGACGCCGCTGAGCGAGATCGAACGCGCCAGGATCTTCGGCGGCAACGCGCGCGCCGTCTACAAGTTCTGACGGCAAGGACATCATGGCCCGTCATATCGTTGCGCGTACGTCAGAGATCCCGCCCGGCGGCAACAAGGTCGTCGGCGTCGAGGGCCGCGACATCGTCGTGTTCCACGTCAACGGCGAATACTTCGCACTGCTCAATCGCTGCCCGCACGCCGGTGCGCCGCTGGAGAAGGCCGCCTGCGTGGCGCGGCTGACCTCGCCGGAGCCCGGCGTCTATCAACGCTCGCGCACCGGCGAAATGTTGCGCTGCGCCTGGCACGGCTGGGAGTTCGACATGCGCAACGGCCAGTCCTGGTTCGATCCCCAGCGCGTCAAGATTCGTTCCTACCCGGTTGCGGTCGAGAGTGGCGAAGAGCTGCAGAAGGGGCCATATGTGGCCGAGACCTTTCCGGTTCATGTCGAGGACAGCTACGTCATCATCGAAACCTGAGGCTTCAGCCTCGGACTTCCCATTTCCCATCATCCTGCGATCCCAAGGAGCCTTTCCATGACGCATGCCATTCGCTTTCACAAAACCGGCGGTCCCGAGGTTCTGGTCTGGGAAGAAGTACAGGTCGGTAAGCCCGGGCCGGGCGAAGCGCGCATTCGCCACACCGCCGTCGGGCTCAACTTCATCGACATCTACAACCGCTCCGGCGTCTATCCCGTGCAGTTGCCGAGCGGCCTTGGCGGCGAGGGCGCCGGCGTGGTCGAGGAAGTCGGCGCCGGCGTTACCGATCTGAAGCCCGGCGATCGCGTTTGCTACGGCAGCGCGCCGCTCGGCGCCTATGCCGAAGCGCGGCTGATCCCGGCCGAGCGCCTGCTGAAACTGCCCGATGGCGTCGACGACAAATCCGCGGCGGCGATGATGCTGAAGGGCCTGACGGTGCAGTACCTGATCCGCCAAATCTACAAGGTGAAGGCCGGCGATACCATCCTGCTGCACGCCGCGGCGGGCGGTGTCGGTCTCATCCTCAGCCAGTGGGCGAAGTCGCTCGGCGCCACCGTGATCGGCACCGTCGGCAGCGACGAGAAAGCGAAACTCGCGCAGGCGCATGGCTGCGCCCACACGATCAACTACGCCAGGGAAGATTTCGTCCAGCGCGTCGTGGAAATCACCGGCGGCAAGAAAGTGCCGGTGGTTTACGATTCCGTCGGCAAGGACACGTTCCTGAAGTCGCTGGATTGTCTCGCGCCGACCGGCATCGTCGCGCTGTTCGGGCAATCCTCCGGCACCGTCGAGCCGTTCAATCTCGGCCTGCTGGCGGCAAAGGGCTCGCTGTTCGTGACGCGCCCGACGCTGAATACCTACGCCGCCAAGCGCGAGAATCTGGTGGCGATGGCGAACGAACTGTTCGACGTCGTCAAATCAGGCGCGGTCAAGATCGAGGTGAACCAGACCTATCCGCTCAAGGACGCGGCCAAGGCGCATGCCGATCTCGGCGCACGCAAGACCACGGGATCGACGGTGCTGACGGTGTAACGCCGTGGGCAATACCAACATCACGGGCGGCAATGCGCCGTTTCTCCAGTACGTCAGGGGAACCACGGCGGATCCGGAATGAGTGGGGCGCTGGTGCGGCGCCTGCTCGCCGCGACGCCGGAAGCGGTGTGAGCGCTTAGACATCCGCCGCGTGCATGCTATAGACGGCGCCAGCGAATTTCAGCACAGGTGCCTAGAGCCGATGTCGAAGCAGTCGATGCGCGAGGAGGCCGAGCGCCTGATCCGCGAGTCCATGGAAAAGAAAGCCCTGGTCGTGAAGCAGGGCAATACCAGGATCGAGACCACCTGCGGCAAATGCGGCGCGCCGAACCGCCTGCAGGCCGAAAAAGGCATGACGCGGGTCAAGTTCGCCTGCAAGCAATGCGGCCACAAGCAGGAAACGCTCTAAGGTTTCCGTCGGGCAGCCGCCCGGCGAATGGCCGCCGCCGCCCGTTGGCCGGATTGCAAGGCGCCTTCCATGTAGCCGAAATAGGCGAAGCACGTATGCTCGCCGGCAAAGTACATCCACTTGTGAAATGGCTTGTGCAGCAGCGGACCGGCGCGGCAGACCTCGCCGGGTGCCGGGCAGGAATAGCCGGCCCGCGTCCACGGATCTTTCGGCCACGCGATGAAATCCGGCACCCCGGCCAGATGCTGCCTATAGTTCTTGTAGATCGTGCCGATCTGCATCGCATAATAGGCATCGACCGCCGACTTGCCGCGCCGCTCGTAAACTTCCAGCG
>JAQSDT010000278.1 GCA_029946075.1 bacterium
CCAACAGCCCACGACGTACGAGCTGGTGGTCAATTTCGGGACTGTAAAGGCTCTCGGCCTCGCCCTGCCGCCCACCTTCCTCGGTCGCGTCGACGAGACTATAGATTAAAGACTCCGGCTCAACGATCTGATCGCGGCCGCCAGGCTGCCGTGGTCGGAGCAGGCAAAGGTTGTGTTCGGCTGACGACTCGGCCCCGTTGCCCGGTTCGTGCGGTGCCACTACGATCACGGTGACAGACAGGGGGGCCTCAATGACAGTAAAGCTAACTGGCGGATGGCCAGCCGGTCAGGCAGCTGCAGGCTCGCACCTGTAGCAGGTCGCCCGCGCGGTAAAGTTGCCTTGGACATTCGGTCATATGGTGAATGTCGGTTGAGATCTTCGCAAAACTTAATAGTAGAGGCCCGGTACGATAGCTCCGCCACCGAGAAGCACACTTCCAGGCGAATATTGAGTCGATGGAGACGTCCATGACTGAGAGGTTCTCTCTGCTCGCCGGAATTGCGTCTGACTGGTGGTGGGAGATGGACGCCGACTTGCGATTCACCTTCCTGTCGGAACGCTTTACCGAGATTTTTGGCCTTCCAGCATCTGTCGCCGTTGGAAAGCGCCGCGAGGAAATTGGTCGTACCGACTATGACAATCCGGCTGGGCAGGCCCACCTCGAAGATCTCGCCAAACGAAGGCCGTTCCGTAACTTCGAGACGACATTCGTCGACGTCAACGGGGTACCACTGCCGGTAATGATCAGCGGCACTCCAATATTTAGGCCGGATGGCGCCTTCAAAGGTTATATCGGAGTTGGACACGACCTGACTGAACTCCGCCGCAAGGACAATGAGGCCGCTGCACGCGCCACCAATCTTGAATCAATTCTACGAAGCATCGATCAAGGAGTCGTGCTCCTCGACGCCGACCTCCGGATCGTCGACTACAACCCGCGGCTGGTGGAGTTCTTGCATCTAGATGCCAACCGGATCTACCGGGGCGAGTTGTATGAGGACATAACCAGAGAACTCGCGCGTCGAGGTGAGTACGCTCCGGAGGACGAAGAGGCCGCCGTGGCGTTGCGCCTTCGCATGGTTCGCTCTCGCGAACGCGTCCAGAAGGAGCGCAAGCGTCCGGATGGCCGGATCGTCTCCGTTACTTTCAATCCACTGCCTCCTGGCGGCGGTGTGATGACATATTCAGATGTTACGGATGCACGCGCTCGTCAAGAACGGCAGCGCGAATCGACGGAGCAGATCGATCAAGAGAGGGCCAAGCTGGTCACCGCCCAGGCTGTAGCGAAGGTCGGAAGCTGGGAAACCGACCTTGCGAGCCTGACGGTTGTCTGGTCGGCCGAGACCTTCCGGGTTTTCGAGGTAGATCCCTCGACCTTTTCACCTACGCATGAAGGATTCCTGGCTCGCGTGCATCCCGACGACCGGGATGCGGTCGACGAGGCCTTCAAACATTCGTACGCAACCCGGGAAATATGTACGATCGAGCATCGCGTCGTAACACCCGCCGGGCGCCTTAAGTTCGTTACCGAGCGCTGGCAGACCTCCGCGGGCGACGATGGCAAACCGTTGCGCGCAATCGGTACTTGCCAAGACATCACCGAACTGAAGCTGGCACAGCAAAAAGCCGACTAGGCCGCCAATCTTCTTCTTGTCGCAGGGCGAGCGGCTCGGCTCGGCGGATGGACCGCAGACGTCGCTACCGGTCAGGTCGTCTGGTCCGAGGTGACCGCCGAAATTCATGAAGCGCCAAAGGGATTCAGCCCGACAGTCGGCAAAGGGTTGGCCTACTACCCGCCAGAATATCGAGCGCAGGCCAAAAAGGCTTTCTTCAATTGCGCACGGAAAGGGAAGGCGTTCGACGAAACGCTGCAAATCCTCACCGAGAAAGGAAACCGCGTTTGGGTGCGGGCCATCGGCGAGGCCGTGCGCGACGGAAGCGGGAAGATCATTTCTGTGCACGGCGCCTTCCAGGACATCAGCAAGATGAAGGCGCAAGAGGCGCAACTGAGCTTGCTCGAAGCGGCCGTTTCCCGACTGAACGACATTGTGCTGATCACCGAAGCCGAACCGCTCGATGAGCCCGGCCCCCGCGTCGTCTATGCCAACGATGCCTTTACCAAGCTCACCGGCTATGACGCATCGGAAATCATCGGCAAGACGCCACGCATTCTCCAGGGTCCGACCACCGCGCGAAGCGAGCTTGCCCGCATTCGTGCGGCACTGGAAGCCCGACAGCCGGTGCGAGCCGAGGTCAGCAACTTCGCGAAGGACGGAAAAGAATACGTGCTGGAAATCGATATCTCTCCCATCTTCGACACCGCGGAAAAACTCACGCACTTCGTCGCCGTCGAACGCGATGTCACCGAACGCAAAGCCGCCGAGCGAAGACTTTCGGTGAGCGAGGAGCGCTTCCGGATCGTAAGCCAGGTCACCTCGGACTATGCGTGGGAATGGGATATCGTTAAAAACACCATGTGGCGGAATGACAGAGGGCAGGCGTGGCTCGACCAATCGACGCCTCAACCGCCGTTCAGTTCGGCATGGGAGAAGCTGCTTCACCCCGAGGATCTGGATCGACACGGAGCCAGTCTCCAGGCAGCTATCGAAGGTTCAACCACGGAATGGTCGGACGAATACAGGCTGCGGCGCGCTGATGGTTCTTACGCTCAGGTCGTCGGCCGCGGCTCTGTCTTACGCAACGAGGCCGGCAAGGCCATTCGCTTAATCGGCAGCACCGTCGATGTATCCGAGCAACGGCGTCTCGAAGAGCAATTGCGAGAGTCTCAGAAACTCGACGCGCTCGGGCAGCTCACGGGCGGTGTCGCGCACGATTTCAACAACATCCTGATGGTCATCATGGCCAACGCCGAACATGTGCTGGACGATGAATACGAGGCTACCGACGCCAAACGGCATATCGAGGGCATATTGGGCGCGGCGGAGCGGGCGGCGCAGCTCACGCGCCAGCTTCTGGCGTTCTCGCGAAAGCAGACGCTGCGCCCCCAACGCACGAACCTGAACGATCTGACGGCGGCCACCAGGCAGTTGCTGAGCCGGACCCTGGGCGAGCACATCCAGATCGACATGCTGCCGGCCGACGATTTGTGGTCGGCGGACACGGATCGGGCCCAGGTGGAAGCGGCGTTGATCAACCTTTGCATCAACGCCCGGGACGCAATGCCCGGGGGCGGCCGACTGCTGATCGAGACAAGAAACGTCTCGCTGGACGAGGAATATGTCGCGCAAAATCCGGAAGCCACCGCCGGCGACTACGTCATGCTATCGGTCACCGACACCGGAAGCGGCATGCCGCCCGACGTGCTGAGTAAGGTCTTCGAACCATTCTTCACGACCAAGGAGGTCGGCAAGGGAACCGGGTTGGGCCTCAGCATGGTCTATGGCTTCGTGATGCAGTCTAAGGGGCACGTCGCGATTTACAGCGAAGTTGGCCACGGAACGGCGGTCAAGCTCTATCTGCCGCGAAGCATGCAGGAGCAGGCAGCTGAACCAGCGGACCGGCGGACGGACATCCCCCGTGGAACGGAACGGATCCTGTTGGTGGAGGATGAGGAACAGGTTCGCGGCGTCGTGTTGATGCAACTGACCAATCTTGGCTACGCGGTCACCGCGGTCGCCAACGGGACAGAGGCGCTCGCGTCGCTGAGCGCCGATCAATCCTACGATCTGCTGCTGACGGATGTCATCATGCCTGGGCTGTTCAATGGCAAAGCGCTGGCGGACAACGCGAGGAAGCTCAATCCGTCCCTGCGCGTCTTGTTCATGTCCGGATACTCCGAAGACGCCATATCGACCCTGGGTATCCTCGATGAGGGCGTCGCTCTGATCAGCAAGCCTTTCTCGAGAGTCGAACTGGCAAAGGCCGTACGAGGAATCATTGAGGCCGCGCCGACGGAGACATAGCCTTATGGCACCTCGAAGAATTGATCTGCTGCGACGTGTGGACGATGGCGACAGGCAATTGTTTGTCGGGCGAATAACGATGAGGTCACGGTGGGTGGTTGGCCCCTTCCATTTTTTCTCAAACCAAGTGTAGTATCTCCCGAAGGGCGTCGAGTTGGGTTGTGTATCTTAGTCGTAATACAATCACGCGGCCGCATCATGAAATTTCCCTGTTACTATGCCTCGCCCAAAAATGATCTTGCGGGGAACACGCAGTCTCTGCGTCAGCCATGAGGATGGAAGCAATTGTTCAAGATGCCATAGGCGCTTTGAATGGGCACCGGTCCGCGGCCGCCGTCCTTGATGATCTGCCGGTTGCGCTCTATTTGACCGATCCAGAAGGCTTGGTCACCTCCTTCAATAAGGCCTGCATCTCCCTCGCCGGGCGGCCCCCCGTCGCCAACCGCGACCGCTGGTGCGTCACCTGGAAGCTCTTCACGGAGAGCGGCGAGCCTCTTCCACACGATCGCAGCCCCATGGCCGTGGCCGACAAGGAGCGGCGGCCGGTCCGCGGCGTTGCCGTCGTCGCCGAGCGGCCCGAAGGCGGCAGGGTCTGTTTGATGCCTTACCCGACGCCCCTGTTCGACGCCGCCGGCACGATGACCGGCGCCGTCAACCTGCTCGAGGACATCACCGCTCGCCGCGTCGAGGAACTCCGCGACCAGATCCGGCGCTGCCGGCGCCTGGCCCGAGACGTTGGCCGCGATCCCATCGCCGCGAGGTTCGAGGAGTTGGCCGTGGAGTTCGACGATATGATACGCAGGCTCACTGAATCTTAGATCTCAATTGCAATCGGCGCGATCAAGTTCCGCGGTTCATCTGGGTAATGCGGGTGAAGATCTCTGCACTGCGCGC
>JAQSDT010000279.1 GCA_029946075.1 bacterium
TCAACCCCGACGAATCCCCCTGCCGTCATCGATCACTCCAGATTCTGGACCTGCTCGCGGAACTGCTCGACCACGTTCTTCATCTCGAGCCCGGTCTGGGTCAGTTCCAGATCGTTCGACTTGGAGCAGCAGGTGTTGACCTCGCGGTTGAATTCCTGCGCGAGGAAATCCAGCCGCCGCCCGACCGGACCGCCCTTGCCGATCATCTCGCGGGCCTGCGCCACGTGCGAAGCGATGCGGTCGAGTTCCTCGCGGATGTCGGCCTTGGTCGCGATCAGGATCGCTTCCTGATTGAGCCGGTCAGAATCGAAACGCTCGGACGTCTCCAGCAGCGCTGCGATCTGCTCGGCCAGCCGCGCCTTGATCGCCTCGGGCTTGCGGCCCGGCGCCGCCTCGGCCTTCTTCGCCAGCTTTTCGATTTCGTCCATGCGCTGGCCGAGAATTTGTCCGAGCGTCACGCCTTCGCGGCGACGCATCTCGACGAGGCTGGCCAGCGCCTGCTCGAAAGCAGCCGCCGCAGCATCCCTCGCCGCCTTGTCCTCGGCCTCGTCGCTTTCGGGTTCGACGACTTCGATCACGCCCTTGATGCCGAGCAACCCGTCGATGCTGGGCGCCACCGCGTCGATCTTGCCGGCGAGCACGCCGGCGACCTTCACGATCGAATTCAGCACGTCCTCATTGATGCGAATGCTCGACACGGCATTGGCGCGCTTGACGTTGAGATTGGCGTAGACCGTGCCGCGCGACAGCACCTCGCCGGCGCGCTTCTTGGCGAACGCTTCAAGTTCGTCCCAGCCCTGCGGCAAGCGCAGCCGCAGATCGAACCCCTTGGCGTTGACCGACTTCAATTCCCACTCGAACGTGTAAGGACCGCTGGCGCCGTGGCTCCGGGCAAAACCGGTCATGCTCGATAGCGCCATCGCGTAACACTTTCCAAAGACAGGGAGTTCGAGACTCGAAGAGACGGCGGGACCTTAAGACGATTTCCGCCAAAGTGGAATTGCGTTCGGGCCGCGGAACGGCCCACGTCAGACGCATATCAGCGCTGAACCACCGGCGGGGTCGTGGTCGATTGCGCGGCTCCCTGGCGGGCGGGCGGCGCTACAGGTGCCACCGGACGCGCGGCAGGCTTCTTCGGCGCACCCGGCCGGGGCGTCGTCGCGGTCGGATTGGTGTCGGCGGGCGCGGCGGCCCCGGCCGGCGCCTGGGCTTCCTCCGCCGGCTCCACGGTGTCGTTCTGGATCTGCTTTTCCAGCGCGCGCAGCTTGGCGACGTTCTTCTGGTGGGCGTCGTAGGTTTCGGTGAAGGTATGTCCGCCGGTGCCGTCGGCCACGAAGAACAGATCGCGCGTGCGCGCCGGGTTGGCGGCGGCTTCGAGCGAGGCGCGGCCCGGATTGGCGATCGGGCCGGGCGGCAGGCCCTCGATCACATAGGTGTTGTAAGGCGACGGCTGCGTGATCTCGGAACGCTTGATCGGCCGTCCGAGCGTGCCCCTGCCGCCGACGAGCCCGTAGATGATGGTCGGGTCCGACTGCAGCTTGATCTTCTGGCGCAGGCGATTGCTGAACACCGCCGCGACGCGGCTGCGCTCGTCGGCGCGGCCGGTTTCCTTCTCGATGATCGAGGCCAGCGTGATCAGCTGCTCCGGGGACTTCACCAGAATGTCCGGATTGCGGCGTTCCCAGATTTCGGTGAGCACCCGCTTCTGGGTTTGCTGCATGCGCTGGATCACCTGCTCGCGCGGCGTGCCGCGCGGGAATTTGTAGGTTTCCGGCAGCAGCGTCCCCTCACGCGGTATTTCCTTCACCGAGCCGGCGAAGATGTCGTTATCGGTGAGCCGCGCCACGATCTGTTCGGAGGTCAGGCCCTCGGGAATGGTGATGGAGTGCTGCACCACCTTGCCCTCGACGATGGTCGCGATGACGTCGCGCAGGCTGGCATGCTTCTGAAAGGAATATTCGCCGGGCTTGAGGTCGGAACTCGCCTTCAGCGCAAACACGCCGCCGATGAACGCCCACGGACTGACATTGATCACGCCCTCGCGCGACAGCGCATCGGCGATATCGCGTTTGCCGGCACGCGCCGGAATGTTGACGATCTTGTCTTCCTTCAGCGGCCCCGGCGTCTCCAGCATTTGCCTGCCGTAATAGTAGGCGGTGCCCGCGCCGATCATCAGGATGATGAGGATGGTGATGATGGCATTGCCAACGACCACGAACGGATTGCGGGCGCGCTCCGACCGCTTCGGCGGCGGCGGCACCTGTTCGGGCTCCAGCGCAGCGCGCGGGCTCCGTGGTGAAATGGGCGGCCTCTCACTCATCGATGCAACCTGAATCCTGCCGGTTCAATCGTGGCCGGCATCCCCTGCCAGCCAATAGCATACGCCCACATCTAGAAGTCATCGCCGAATACGGCAAAACAGTGGAGACGTTCTAAACACGGCTAGTCAGTCACGCGCTGAAGAATCACGGAGGCATTGGTACCCCCGAATCCGAACGAATTCGACAGCGCAACATTGATCTCACGCTTGCGCGCCGTTTGCGGCACCAGATCGATGGCGGTCTCCACCGACGGATTTTCCAGATTGATCGTCGGCGGGACGATGTTGTCGCGAATCGCAAGGATGCTGAAAATCGCCTCGATCGCGCCGGCGGCTCCGAGCAGATGCCCGGTCGACGATTTGGTCGAGGACATCGACACCTTGGAGGTGGCGTTGCCGAGCAGGCGCTCGACGGCGCCGAGTTCGATCTCGTCGCCGATCTGCGTCGAGGTGCCGTGCGCGTTGATGTAGTCGATGTCGGAAGGCGCCAGGCCCGCGCGCTTCAGCGCGGCGGCCATGCTGCGGAAGCCGCCGTCACCGTCCGGCGCCGGCGACGTGATGTGATAGGCGTCGCCCGACAGCCCATAGCCCACCACTTCGGCATAGATCTTGGCGCCGCGCTTTTTCGCGTGCTCGTATTCCTCGAGCACGACGATGCCGGCGCCCTCGCCCATCACGAAGCCGTCGCGATCCTTGTCGTAGGGGCGTGAGGCGCGTTCCGGGGCGTCGTTGTAGGCCGTCGACAGCGCGCGCGCCGCGCAGAAGCCGGCCATCGCCAGCCGGCAGATCGGCGATTCCGTCCCGCCTGCCACCATCACGTCGGCGTCGCCGAGCGCGATCAGGCGCGCACCGTCGCCGATCGCATGGGCGCCGGTCGAACACGCCGTCACGACCGAATGATTGGGACCCTTGAGGCCGTGCTCGATCGAGACATAGCCGGATGCGAGGTTGATCAGCCGCCCCGGAATGAAGAACGGCGACACCTTGCGCGGCCCGCGCTCCTTGAGCAGCAGCGCCGTATCGGCGATGCCGGACAGGCCGCCGATCCCGGAGCCGATCAGGGTGCCGGTGGCGCATTTGTCTTCTTCGGTTTCGGGGTGCCAGTCGGCATCGTCGAGCGCCTGGCGCGCCGCGGCCATCGCGAAGATGATGAAGTCGTCGACCTTGCGTTGGTCTTTCGGCTCCATCCACTGGTCGGGATTGAAGGTGCCGTCGCTGCCATCGCCGCGCGGAACGACGCAGGCGATCTTGCAGGCGATATCTTCGACTTCGAACGTGTCGATGCGCTTGGCGCCGCTCTCGCCTTTCAGCAAGCGGGTCCAGGAGATGTCAACGCCGCAGCCGAGTGGCGAAACCATGCCCAGCCCCGTGACGACAACCCGTCTCATATCCAAAACTCCAGCCCGAAATCGGCGGCCCAAAACAAGAAACCGGGGGACCGTTCGACAACGGCCCGTCCGGTCCTGTCTCTACCCGCCCGGGACGTCAGCTTTTCGCGTTCTTCTCGAGGAACTTCGTCGCGTCGCCAACGGTCAAAATCGTCTCGGCGGCGTCGTCAGGAATTTCGCAGCCGAACTCTTCTTCAAATGCCATCACCAGCTCGACGGTGTCGAGGCTGTCGGCGCCGAGGTCGTCGATGAAACTTGCAGCGTCGACCACCTTGTCCGGCTCAACGCCGAGATGCTCGACAACAATCTTCTTAACCCGCTCGCCAATCTCACTCATCGTTCAACCTCGTGCTTGTTCCAATGGACCCGACCCCAAGAAGCTGCAAAGACACGCTACGAGCTATCGTGGTCGTTAAACTTCCTTCGCTATCGCATAGTCTTGATTCGGCACGTTGGTAGCCGACAAAGCCCCGGCGAACGGCAGGCGTCGCCACGCCAATATACAGGGATTCAAAATCCTGCAATGGCCTTCTTTGCCCATCCGTCGGGGGTTCGGTTACCATACTTCCCGAGCCCTGACTACAACCTCCCCCACCCCGGCCAAACGGCCATTGGCCGCATCGATCCGGGCAATAACCGGCTCAAAACATGGCCATTCCGCCGTTGACGTGAATCGTCTGGCCGGTGACGTAGGCCGCCTCGTTCGAGGCCAGATAAACTGCCGCCGCGGCGATGTCTTCCGGCGTCCCCAGCCGCGCGGCAGGAACCTTCGACAGAATGGTCTCGCGCTGCTTGTCGTTGAGCGCGTCCGTCATCGGCGTCTTGATAAATCCGGGTGCGATGCAGTTGGCCGTCACGTTGCGCTTGGCGTATTCGGCGCCGAGCGTCTTGATAAGGCCGATGATTCCGGCCTTGGACGCCGTGTAATTGGCCTGGCCGGGATTGCCGGTCACGCCGACGATCGAAGTGATGGCGATAATGCGGCCGAAGCGCTTGCGCATCATCAATTTGGTGGCGGCGCGCGCCAGGCGGAAGGTCGCGGTCAGGTTGACGTTGATGACGTCGTCCCAATCCTCGTCACGCAACTGCACAAACAGGTTGTCGC
>JAQSDT010000280.1:0-1411 GCA_029946075.1 bacterium
GTGCGTGTGGATGGATGATGGGTATCGCTGCGCTCCACCCATCCTACGCCTTCTGGCACCGCGAGCTAAATCTCCGCATACACTTCCAGCAGATTTCCGTCGGGATCCCGGAAGAACAGCGTGCGATGACCGAACGGCTGGTTGGTTGGCGGCTCGACGAGATCGACGCCTTGCCGCACCAGTTCGTCCGCGCAGCGATCGACATCCTCGGGCGCGACCTTGAACGCCAGCTGCAGCGCGGCGCTGCCGGCCGGCGTCGGCGCATCCTTCGCCGTCCGATGTGGCCGCGACAGCGCCAGCGTGTTCGCGCCTAGCTGAAACTCGATCCAGCCGGCGGAGAGTTCGCGCGTCAGCGAAAAGCGAAGCACGCTCTCGTAGAAGCGGCGCATCGCCGCCATGTCGCGGACGATGATGACGGTGTAGTCGATGGAGCGGATGGCGTTGAAGGGAGAAGTTGGCAGAGTGTTTTGATCGGTCACGCGATTTCCCAATGAATTGGCGGTTCACACTCGGCGAAGCAACGCGGTTCGCCGGGACGACTTCGTGAGCCAAACATCGTCAAATCGAGGACTGCGGGTCCGGCACAGTCGTGAGGCTCAACCGCAGGAATCATTGAGACGGACTGACATCCCGCGTCAAGACTTCGCGCCCCAAATTTCCTCTTCCGTCCACCCAAGCTCCGCAAACTCCTTTGCCCTGAGCGGCGCTTCGCCTTCGGAGAAAAACTCGTCGAGTTGCGGCGGCTTGATCGATGTGCTGCTCAGCATCGCGTGCGCCTGCCCGCGGTGATGCACCTGGTGCTGGAACAGATGCAGCAGCAGGCGGTCCATCCGTTCGCGCTGGATGGTGGCGCCGCGATGCACGGAGACGATGCGCTGCAGGGCAGCGCTGTCGAGCGTTTCGACGATGCTGAGCAGACGACGGTCCACCGCGGCCTGCGTTTGCTTGAGTTCGGCGATGGTCAGGCATGGTTCCTGATTGGCCCAGGCGGCCGGGCCGAGCGTGCCGCCTTCCATCGCGTCGACGTAGAAATGATCAATGATCAGGATGTGGTTCAGCGTCGCGCGCAGGCTTGGGAAGAAGCCGGTACGCTTTGCGACGAATTCTTCCGGCGTGAGGGCGGAGCACGCCGAGAGCAGGCGATGATTGGCCCAGGCGTTGTTGTACGCCATGGTACGGAAGGGAAGAACGTCGGACATTTGCGTTCCGGCATGTAGCCCGCATGAGCGAAGCGATATGCGGGACGCGACGAGAAAGATTCCCGGATATCGCTTCGCTCATCCAGGCTACGTTTTTCGTCGTCATTGCGAGGAGCGAAAGCGACGACTTTTCCGCCCTAGCTCGCAGAGCGTAGGCGGAAGCAATCCATCTGTCCCCGTGTTGAGTAGTGGATTGCGTCGCTTCGCTCGCA
>JAQSDT010000280.1:1421-4797 GCA_029946075.1 bacterium
GCAATGACGGCCGAGATATAGTCGTTCTTACTCCGCCGCCTGCCGTGGCGCCTCGATCACTTCCAGCACCTTCGGCGGCGACATCGGCAGGGCGTAGAAGCGCTTGCCGAGTGCGTTGTAGATGGCGTTCGCCACCGCTGCCATCACCGGCACCAGCGGCACTTCGCCGACGCCCTTGACGCCTTGCGGGTGTTTCGGGTTCGGAATCTCGACCATGATGCAATCGAGCATCGGCAGGTCCGAACAAACAGGCATGCGGTAGTCGAGGAAGCCGGGGTTATCGACCTTGCCGTCCTTCGTATAAATATACTCTTCGTTCAGCGCCCAGCCGATGCCCTGCGCGACGCCGCCCTGAAGCTGGCCCTCGACATAGCTCGGGTGGATGGCGCGGCCGACATCCTGCACGGCGGTGTAACGCGTCACGCGCGCGATGCCGAGATCGACGTCGATTTCGACATCGCAGACATGCGTGCCGAAGCCGCCGTCGGCGCCGACGGTATTGAGCTGCACGCCGGCCCCAATGGGTCCGCCCATCGCGGGCGCCTTCTCGGCGAGTTCCTTCAGCGTCAGCGGTTCGAACTGGCCGGCGTTCGGGCTGACCGGATGCGCAGCGCCCTGCTCCCACTTCACGGCCTCGGGGTCGATCTCCCAGATTTTTGCGGCGCGCTCGCGCAGCGTCTGGATGATCTTGTCGGTCGACTGCGTCACCACCATCGAGGAGGCGAACAGCACGCGGCTGCCGCCGGTGAGATTCGAGAAGCCGATGGTCGCGGTGTCGCCGATCAGCACCGAGACACGGCTGTAGTCGATGCCGAGCAGTTCCGCACAGATGTTGGCGATGCCGGCGCGCGAGCCACCGATATCGGGGTGACCCGTGGTGACGACGACGTTGCCGTCCTCGGTGATGTTGACCTGCGCGGAAGACTCGCCACCCGCGTTGAACCAGAAGCCGGAGGCGACGCCGCGACCGCTGAGTTTGCCCGGCGCCTTGGCGGGCGGGGCCTTGTAGTGATCGGAATTCTTGGCGGCTTCGATCGTCTCGATATAGCCGATGCGCGGGAAAGTCGGCCCGTGCGCGGCCTTGGTGCCTTCCCTGGCGGCGTTCTTCAGGCGGAAATCGAGCGGGTCCATCTTCAGGGCTTCGGCGACTTCGTCGAGCACGCATTCGACGGCGTAAGCGCCGATCGGCGCACCCGGCGCGCGATAGGCTGCGACCTTGGAGCGGTTGGAGCAGACGTCATAGCCTTCCGACAGCAGGTTCGGGATGTCGTAGGGCGTGAAGCTGCAGCCGGCCGCACCGCGGATCGGCGAGCCCGGAAACGCACCGGCCTGCAGATAGAACGTGCCGTGGGCGGCTGTTATCTTGCCGTCCTTGGTCGCGCCGATCTTCACCGTGCTCTTCGAGCCGGAGGTGGGCCCGGTCGCACGCATCACTTCCTCGCGCGTCATCACCATCTTGACCGGGCGGCCGGATTTCTTCGCCAGCATGGTCGCGAGCGGTTCGAGATAGACGATGGTCTTGCCGCCAAAACCGCCGCCGATCTCGGCGGGGATGGCGCGGATATCGCTCTGCGCAATGCCCGTCAGCATCGACGTCATCGCGCGAACCATGAACTGGCCCTGGCTAGAGCTCCAGATCGTGGTCTTGCCGTCAGGCGCGACCGAGATCAGGCAGGCGTGAGGTTCGATATAGCCCTGATGGACAGGACGCGTGGTGAAGGTACGCTCGATGACCACATCGGCTTTTTTGAAGCCTTCGGCGAGATCGCCTTTCTTGTGCTCGATGCGGCCGGCGATGTTCGACGGCTTGCCTTCGAACTTGTTGAACTCGTGCAGGATCGGCGCGCCGGGCTTGATCGCGTCCTCGATCTCGATCGACCACGGCAACACTTCGTAATCGACCTCGATCAGCTTGCAGGCCTGCTCGGCGATGGCTTCCGACGTCGCGGCGACGGCCGCCACGGGGTGACCGGGGAACAGCGCCTTGTCGCGCGCCATCACGTTGCGGCACATCCAGCGCATGTCCTGGATGCCGAGCATCACGGCGCCCTTCTCGATGGTGAAATCGACGATGTCCTTCGAGGTGACGACGGCTTTGACGCCCGGCAGCTTTTCGGCCTTCGAGGTGTCGATCGACTTGATGCGGGCATGCGGATGCGGGCTGCGCAGCACCTTGCCCCAGATCATGCCGGGCATGTTGGTGTCGGCGGCGAACTGCGCGCGGCCGGTGACCTTGTCCATGCCATCAGGACGAATGGTGCGCTGGCCGATCCACTTGTTGTTGGTGACGAGGTTCATTGGGTTGCTCCAGCTTTTATTGCGCACGCATGTCGGCTGCGGTGTCCATCACCGCGCGAACGATCTTGTCGTAACCGGTGCACCGGCAGAGATTGCCGGCGAGCCAGAAGCGAACTTCTTCCTCGCTCGGATTCGGGTTGCGCTTGAGCAGCGCATCGGACGCGACCAGCATGCCCGAGGTGCAGATGCCGCACTGAAGCGCGGCCATCTCGAGGAATTTCTGCTGCAGCGGGTGCAGTTTCTCGCCGTCGGCGAGGCCCTCGATGGTCCGGATCTGGTGACCCGGCGCTTCGACCGCGAGCATCAAACACGAGCAGATCAGATTGCCGTCGACGGTGATCGAGCAGGCCCCGCAGTCGCCGGAGGCGCAACCTTCCTTGGAGCCGGTGAGGTTCAGGGAGCCGCGTAGCGCATCGAGCATGGTGTCGTTGGGCTCGCAGAGGAATTCCATCGGCTCGCCGTTGATGGTCGTGGTGACGTGAACTTTGGCCATTGAAAGATTACTTTCCTTGAGCGCGTTGGGCGGCGATTGCGGCGGTGCGCTTGAGCAGCACGCCGGCCACCTTGGTGCGATAGGCGATGGTGCCGCGCTTGTCGTCGATCGGACGGCAGGCGGCGGAGCAGGCCGCAGCCGCCTTTGCGAGCGCGGCATCGTCGAGCTTGCTGCCGATCAGCGCCTTGGCGGCGTCCTCGACCAGCAGCACCGTCGGCGCGACGGCGCCGAGGCCGACGCGGGCCGCCGTCACCGTACCGTCCTTGATGGTGAGGCTGACGCCGACGCCGACAACGGCAATGTCCATTTCGGTGCGCGGGATCATGCGCAAATACGCATCGCTCGATCCGGCCGGACGGGGCGGCAAGGCGATGCTGACCAGGATTTCGCCGGGCTTGAGGTTGGTGCGGCCGGGTCCTGCGGGTACGTCCTCCACCTTGATCTCGCGGCGGCCGTTCGGGCCCTGCACGGTGACGACGGCGCCGGCCGCGACCATCGCGGGCACGCTGTCGCCGGCGGGCGAGCCGTTGCAGAGGTTGCCGCCGGCGGAGGCGCGGCCCTGCACCTGCTTGGAACCGATCAGGT
>JAQSDT010000281.1 GCA_029946075.1 bacterium
GCTCGGTTACGCTGAAGTACTTCGCCACTTGGAGATGGCGAGACGTGGCATAGAACTGCATGCTGTTCATGGCGGCATCGACAACACCCGCCTGCAGCGCCACGTAGCCCTTGTAGTTCACGAACGGTGGCAACAGGCTTTTGGTCGCGGGATCGTTGGCGGCGACGCTTTGCAGATCGAGGCTGGCGGCCTCGATCAGTTCGGGGCAAGCCGCGAAAGCCTCGGTGGCGATCCGGGCGAAGCGGCGGCTTTCGTCAGCCGTCGTCCCCAGCCGTTCGCCGATCTTGCGGGCGAGCGCGCTGCCGAGACCGGCATGTTCGAGGATGCCTGGGTACAGCGAGGCGCCGAACGCGGGATCGCACGCGACGATCGCCTCGGCTTCGCTGCGGATCGTCAGCCAGATCTGGTCGGCCGTCAGATGCTCGCTCATGGCATTTCGCCCCCGGCTGGCTTTGGTCTGAAGGATATAGGCGGTCCGCTTGATGGCGCCAGCCGGCGACATTGCAAAAACAAACCGCCCACCTGCTTTCGCAGATGAGCGGCTGTATCTGCCGTCGGGCATCATGGGGGCATTATGCCCGAGGCCGAACTCTTGACCCTGTCGCCGTCAGCCCTGCGGCTGGTCGTTCGGCGGGGTCGGACGCGGCTTGTGCTGCGCCATGAACTGGTCGAACTCGGCCTTGTCCTTGGCGTGGCGCAGACGATCGAGGAAGTTCCTGAACTCGACCTGCTCCTCTTCGAGGCGGCGCAGCGTTTCGGTGCGGTACTCGTCGAAGGCGCGGTTGCCGCTCGAGGGCGGGCCGAAGCCGAAGCCCGAGAAGCCGCGACTTTCCATGCGGCCGCGCATCCGGTCCATCTTGTACTGCATCCGCTCCATCTTGTTCGCCCAGCGATCTCCGTGATTCCAGCAACCCATTTTTCTGCTCCCTAGTGTGAAAAAGAGAAGGGCAAGACCGATCGGCCACCAGAGGATGAAGCCGAGGATGGTTACGGCGATCCAGCCGGGATGCCAGGGGCTCTCCAGCATGTTCGGCCGGTAGTTCTCTTCCGTGGGGCCGCGCCATCGATTGACATCTGCGGTGTAGGCCATTTCCCTCTCCATGACGGCGATCACGCCGTTGTGAATGTAAATAACATTTACATACCTAAACGATCCGGCGGTTTTGTCAAGCGGGCGGCTGGCCGCAGCCTCGAAAATTATTTGGGCGTGCCCCAGGGACCTGAAGCAGGACCTGAAGGAGGGACCGGTGGCGGCGTGGCGGGTTTTGCCTCCGGCCGGCGGTCGGTCGGGAAGCCGAGGCCGCGCAGATAGATCAGCACTTCGGCCTCCAGCAGGTCTTCCGGCGACATCGGCAGCTTGCGGCGTGCGGCATCGCCGCGTCCGAACAGCGAGGCCACGCCGTGCGCCATCGACCAGATGTGCAGCGCCATCATCATCGCCGGCGGCCGCGTCGTGCCTGGCGGCGCCATCGCGGCAAGACGCTCGGCAGCGGCGCGCATGATCGCAAAGGCGCGCTCGCTCGCAGCCATCAGCGTAGGGTTTGAATCAACCGGCAAGCCTGACTCGAACATCGCCGAATAGAACGCGGGTTCGTTGCGCGCGAAGGCGAGATAGGCCTTGCCGACGCGCTCGAACGCCGTGACCGTATCGGGGCGGCCGTCGTCCCAGGCCTGGGTCAGCAACGCCTCGAACTGCTCGAAGCCGCGCTGGGCGATCGAGGACAGCAATTCATCGCGGTCGCGGAAATGCCGGTAGGGAGCGGCGGGGCTGACGCCGGCCATGCGCGCGGCATCGGCAAAGGTGAAGCCGGCCGCGCCCTTCTCGGCGATCAGGCCGAGCGCCGCCTGCAGCAACGCCTCTTTCAGATTGCCGTGATGATAGCCGCGCTCGGCGCGGCGCTGTTCCTTGCGCCAACTCATGTGAAAGACGTTTACATGAGTTGGCCGCAAAGGTCACTTATTTTGCGCGTTCAGGAAGGTTAACGGCGGTAAAGGCGCACTCGGGAACCTCGATTGCACACCCGGGCTTACTTCGCCTTATTCGCATTTCCCTTCTGCAGTTCCTCGAAACCTTTGGCGGCTTCCTGCACCTCCTCGGAGAAATCCGTCATCTCCTGCACCTGGCGGATTTCGATGATCTCGTTCTCGGAGGCCGGGCACTTGCTGGCCCAGGCGATCGCCTCCTCGCGCGATTTCACGTCGATCATCCAGTAGCCGCCGAGCACTTCCTTGGCCTCGGTGAAGGGACCGTCGGTGACGACGGGCTTGCCTCCGGGAAATGACACCCGCGCGCCCATAGAGGGTGGATGCAGGCCGTCGAGCGCGATCAGCACGCCGGCTTCCTGCAGCGCCTCGTTGTACTTCATCATCGACTTGACCCGTTCAGGATCGAGTTCGACGTCGGGCGCCGCGGTCTCATAGCCGAGCGGGATCATCAGCATCATGAATCGCATGGTGGGCAGTCCTTACCTGGACGTCATTCCGGGGCACGCGAAGCGTGAACTACGGTGCGCCCTGCGCACCTGAGAATCTCACGCTATAATCTCCAGATTCCGGGTTCGGCTCTTCGAGCCGCCCCGGAATGGCCATCGTGGCTACTTCATGCCGGCCTGCGCGCGCAGACGTTCCTCCTGCTCGCGCAGCTCCGGGGTGAGGGCTTCGCCGAAATCCTCAGTGGAGAACACCTGGCGGATTTCGATGGCGTCGCCATCGCCGAACGGCGCGCGCTTCATCCAGGCGATGGCCTCGTCCAGCGAGTTGGCGTTGATCAGCCAGAATCCGGCGATGAGATCGCCAGTGAGCGGGAACGGGCCCTTGGTGACGCTGCCCTTGCCGCCGCCGGAATAGCCGATGCGGGCGCCGCTAATGGTCGGATGCAGGCCCTCGCCCGCCTCCATCATGCCGGCCTTGACCAGTTCCTCGTTGAATTGGCCCATCGCGGTCAGCATTTCCGTGCCCGGCATGACGCCGGCCTCGGTATCCTTGCTGGCCTTCACAATCACCATGAATCGCATCGCAACACTCCGTTTGCATCTCTTTCCGGCCGGTCATTCGCAGCCCTCGTCAGCTAGACGAACCGGCTTTTACGGCACCGACATTTTTTCCGGAATTATTTTGGAGGTCATGGCCGCACCGGTTCAGCGCTCTTTCGGGACCATGTGGAAATACGGCTCGGCCTCCCTGAGCACGCGTGCGAACGAAGGCCTTGTCTTCAGCCGCTCAAGATATGCCCTGAGGTTCGCTTGCGTCTCGCCGAACGGCACCACCATGCTGCCGTAAAAGAGCGACGGCGCCGCGGCGCAATCGGCGAGGCTGAAGTCCACGCCCATCGCCCAGCCGCCATGCGCCATCTGTTGTTCGATCATCGACCAGGAGGTTCGCAGCTGCGCCCTCGCCTCCTCGACGCCGTGCGGATCCTGCCTGCCGTCCGGCCGCAGCCGGTCGCCGATGATCTTCTGCATCGGCAGGTGCACATAGAGATCGTAAAAGCGGTCGCGCAGCCGCGCCTGAAGCGCGAGCGCCGGGTCTGCGGGAATGAGCGGCGCCGGTGCCGGGTACTGGCGGTCGAGATATTCGATGATAATGCTGGATTCCGGCACGACCTCTCCCCGCGCGCCGTCCTGCAACACCGGAAATTTTCCGATACCCCACAGCTTCACCATCGCAGCGCGCTCGTCGGGATTACCGAGATTGACCAGGTTCGGCGTGAACGGGACACCGTTCTCGTAAAGCGCGATCAGCGCCTTCCAGCAGAACGAGGACAGCGGATGGAAGTGAAGCGTGAGCGACATGCGAACTCCGGATGCTGGCGGTGGACCTGACAACAAGACGATCCGCAATGCGGCGTGCCTACATTCTGCGCAGAGAAAATCCGCGAGCCGGGCACGCGCGGATTCGTTTTGTTCACCCGTATGAATACGGGATTTGCCCGTATACGCCCGGTGCTGTGCACATGCGCCGCGTTTTCGCACGGCTGCAGCAGCATGGTTTACCCCTCATTAAGCCAGGGGGCGCAACTTCTACGGAAATGATTTCAAATCGCAATCGCTCCAATTCCGGAGCATCCATGGGGGTCAGCCGTGTTCAAGAAGAACCCGAAAACGCAGAACGCGCTGGCGCAGGCCGACGCTATCGGCAAATCTCAGGCGGTGATCGAGTTCAAGCTCGACGGTACGATCGTGACGGCAAACGCGAATTTCCTCGGCGCCCTCGGCTACACGCTCGCCGAAATCCAGGGCAAGCATCACCGGATTTTCGTCGATCCTGCCGTGGCCGAGAGCGCCGCCTATCGCGAGTTCTGGGCCAAGCTCAACCGCGGTGAATTCGAGTCGTCGCAATACAAGCGCATCGGCAAGGGCGGAAAGGAAATCTGGATCCAGGCTTCCTACAACCCGATCCTCGACTCCAGCGGCAAGCCGGTCGGCGTCATCAAATTCGCCACCGACATTACCGCGGCGAAGATCAGGAGCATGGAAGACGCCGGCAAGATCACGGCGATGGACCGCGCCCAGGCCGTGATCGAATTCAACATGGACGGCACCATCATCACCGCCAACGCCAACTTCCTCGGCGCGCTCGGCTACTCGCTCGACGAGATCAAGGGCAAGCACCACAGCATGTTCGTGGCGCCGGCCGATCGCGACAGCGCCGCCTACCGCGAATTCTGGGCCAAGCTGAACCGCGGCGAGTACGATGCCGCCGAATACAAGCGCATCGGCAAGGGCGGCAGGGAGATCTGGATTCTCGCCACCTATAATCCGATCCTCAACGAGGCCGGCAAGCCGTTCAAG
>JAQSDT010000282.1 GCA_029946075.1 bacterium
ATGGAAGCCTGGCAACGCATCGGCACCTATGCCGCCGGGCTCGCGCTGGACTCCGCCGGCGTCAAGGGCGACCGGGAAATCCTCGGCCGGATGGACATGATCGTCGCGGCCGGCGGCGGCGAACGCGATGTCGCGGTCGACTTGGCCATCCTGAATGCCGACGCCAAGGGCAACACGCCTCCCAACTTTCTCAACGAACGGCTGTTGAACGATCTGCGGCCGACGCTGTTCCTGGCCCAGCTCTCCAATTTGCTCGCCGGCAACATCGCCATCGTCCACGGCGTGAGCGGCACGTCGCGCACCTTCATGGGCGAGGAAGCGGCTTCCATCGACGCCGCGCGGATCGCGCTGGCGCGGATTTCATCGGGACAAAGCGACATCGCGCTGGTCGGCGCGGCTCACAATGGCGAGCGCGCGGACCTTCTGATCCTCTACGAATTCGGCGACTTCAACCTGAAGGACAAATATTCGCCGGTGTGGCAGCGCCAGGGCAACAGCGGTTTTGCGCTCGGCTCCGCCGGCTGCTTTCTGGTCATGGAATCCCGCGAGCACGCCGAGGCCCGTGGCGCCAGGCCGTACGCCAAACTGAGCAAGGTCGTCGCCGATCTCGCGCAGCGCAAGCAGCCCGGCGCGGTCACCAAATCGCTGGAAGCGATGTGGCCGAAGCTCGGCGTCCACAGCGACAATGTGAACGTGATCTCGGGCGCCACCGGCGTCGAGCCGGTGACGTCGGAAGAAAAGACGTTTTTGCGCGCGCATCCCGGTTTCGCCGTGCGTGCGACCGGAACGATGTTCGGCCACACGCTGGAAACGCAGTTCCCGCTGGGCCTCGCCATGGCCGCGCTTTCGATCTCGCGCGGCGCAGTGTTTCCGCCCAACGATCCGACCGGCCTCGAGGTTGAAAAACCCGACACGCCGGACCAGATTGTAGTCGTGGGTGCCGGTCACTGGCAGGGCGAAGGAATGGCGCTGGTCGAGGCCGTCAAGTAGCCGGCCGGACATCAGACCAGAGCGCAGCGGCGCTTTCACTTGACGTACAGATCGACGGGGGAACCATGTCACCATCACGCGATAAATTCGGCAGGCCGATCGTCGTCGTCACCGGCATGGGCGTCGTCACCACGCTCGGCGCCGGCAAGAAGGACAACTGGAGCCGGCTGACGGCAGGTGAATCGGGCATCCGCACCGTGACGCGCTTTCCGATCGATGGCCTGAAGACGACGATGGCCGGCACGGTCGATTTCGTCAGCGTCGACCCCCGCTCCTCGACCGGCCTCACCGAACGCCTGGCGGAAATCGCTACCGAGGAAGCCCTCGAACAGGCGGCGATCGGCGCCAAAGCCGATTTTCCCGGACCGCTGTTCCTCGCGGTCGCGCCGGTGGAAGTCGAATGGCCGCAGCGCCTCGACCTCGGACGCGCGATCGGCCAGACCGAATTCGGCTACACGGACATCCTGCGCGTGAGCGGCGGCGGCCGCTTCGCCCAATACCATCACCGCTTCATGTTCGGCTCGGTCGCGAGCCATCTCGCCGAAGCCTTCGGCACCAAGGGATCGCCGATCTCGCTGTCGACCGCATGCGCCTCCGGCGCCACCGCGATCCAGCTCGGCGTCGAGGCGATCCGCCGCGGCGAGGCCGATGCGGCGCTGTGTGTCGCGACCGACGGTTCGGTGAATCCGGAAGCGCTGGTGCGGTTCTCGCTGCTGTCGGCGTTGTCGACGCAGAACGATCCGCCGCAGGCCGCCTCAAAACCGTTTTCGAAGAACCGCGACGGCTTCGTGATGGCCGAAGGCGCCGGCGCCCTGGTGCTGGAAAGCTATGATTCCGCGATGGCGCGCGGCGCCAAAATCCTCGGCGTCGTCGCCGGTTGCGGCGAACTCACCGACTCGTTCCACCGCACCCGCTCCAGCCCGGACGGCAAGCCGATCATCGGCTGCATGCGCAAGACGCTGGCGGACGCCGGCCTCGCGCCCGAGCAGATCGACCACATCAACGCGCACGGGACCGCGACGCCCGAGAACGACAAGATGGAATACAACACCACCGCCGTGGTGTTCGGCGATCATCTGGCGAAGATTCCCGTGTCGTCGAACAAGTCGATGGTCGGACACACGATCTCCGCCGCCGGCGCAGTCGAGGCGATCTTCTCGCTCTTGACGCTGGAGCATCAGCGGATTCCGCCGACGATCAACTACGAGGTGCCGGATCCGGCGATCCTGTTCGACGTCGTCGCCAACACCGCGCGCGACGCCCGCGTCACCGCCGTGATGTCCAACTCGTTCGGCTTCGGCGGGCAAAATGCCTCGCTGATCCTGACGCGTGAACCGGTTTAGCCAGGCTCCGATTGCATCGGAGGCCGGCTCATGTTTTTTGTTTTGACGCGTTTTCCTGACGCGAACCGGGGTCCACTTCGCTTGAAAACGCTATGTCCATGAACCGCGTTCTCCTGCGCACCAAGGCGGCCCTCCGCGATGCCGCCAAGCCGGTGATGGAAGCCGTTGTCGGCGGGTTGACGGTCGCGCTGCTGCGCTCCACGCGCCTGTTCGACCCGGACAAGACAGCCAATTTCTTCGGCCGCGTCACCCGCTTCATCGGTCGCCGCCTGCGCGAGGACCGCATCGGCCGCGAGAACCTGACGGCTGCCTTCCCCGAAAAGTCGCCGGAAGAGATCGAGACCATTCTCGCCGGCGTCTGGGACAATCTCGGCCGTATCGGGGCCGAGTTCGCCCATCTCGACCACATCTGGGATTACGACGCCGATCATCCGGACAAGCCCAGCCGCGTCGAGTTCGGCGCGCGGACCAAGCAGATCTTCGACACGCTGCGCGACGACGGCAAGCCCGCCATCATCTTTGCGAGCCATCTCGGCAATTGGGAGATCCCCGCGCTCGGCGCCGTCGCGCACGGCCTCGATTGCGCCATCCTGTTCCGGCGCCCGAACATCGAAGCCGCCGATCGCGCCATCGAACGAATCCGCGCCATGAAAATGGGCACGCTGGTGCCGGCCGGCCGCGACGCTCCGCTCAAGCTCGGTGAGGCCCTGCAAAGGGGCCAGCACGTCGCGATGCTGGTCGATCAGTACATGGGCAACGGCGTCGAGGTGACGTTCTTCGGCCGCAAGACCAAGGCCAACCCGACGCTGGCGCGGCTGCTGCGCCAGGTCGAATGCCCCGTGCACGGCGTGCGCATCATTCGCCTGCCCAACCACCGCTTCCGCGCCGAACTCTCCGAAGAGGTCAAACCCGTGCGCGACGCCTCGGGCCAGATCGACGTCCAGGGCACCATGCAGGCGGTGACGTCGGTGGTTGAAGGTTGGGTCCGCGAATATCCGGACCAGTGGCTGTGGCTGCACCGCAGGTGGCGGTAGTAGTTCCCTGTCACTGCTACCCGCCGCCTCTGTTCTGACCCAGCAAACGTCATGCCCGGCGGTACGAAGTGCCGTTACCGCGGCTCCAGGGAAATTCTCGTTGGCGAGGAAGCGCATCTCAGGCCGCGCTCGGATACACTCTTTCCGACGCCAGCATATCGCGCGCGTAGGCGAGACACGCGATGATGTCTTCGTGCGAGATGCCTGGATAGTTGGCCAAGATATCGGGCTCGGACCAGCCGTCGGCCAGCAGGCCGATAACGAACTCGACAGCAAGCCTTGTCCCGCGGATCACCGGCTTGCCGCCGAGCACATCAGCCGACAGAGAAATGCGAGGATGCTCAGTCATGGCAGCGCTGGCTACTCCATTTTCCCGATAGGATAGTATCTGAATCTCGTCCGCGGCGCGATGGCAGAATTTCAGCGATCGTGGCCAGGGCGACGGTCACTTCCCCGTCTTCACCTTCGTCCACAGCCGGTTGATCACCCGCTGGGTGGCGGGGTCGCGCGCGTTGATGACGAACAGCTTCTTCTGCGTCGCCTCGTCCGGATAGATGTTCCGGTCGTTGAAGATTTTCGGATCGATCAGTTTCTGGCTGGCGAGGTTGCCGTTGGCATAGGACAGGAAGTCCGAATTCCTTGCCGCGACTTCCGGGCGATAGAGATAGTCGATCAACGCATGGGCTTCCGCGACGTTCTTCGCATCCGCGGGGATCGCCAGATTGTCGAAGAACATCTGCGCCCCCTCTTTCGGAATGGTGTAGCCGATCTCGATGCCGTTTTTGGCTTCCGACGCGCGGCTGCGCGCCTGCATGATGTCGCCGGACCAGCCGACCACGAAACAAATCTCGCCCGACGCCAGCGCGCCGAGATATTCCGAGGAATGAAACTTGCGGACGGAAGGCCTGATCTTGCTGACGAGATCGGCGGCCTTTTCCAGATCGGCTGATTTGGTCGAGTTCGGGTCGATGCCGAGATAGAAGAGCGCCGCGGGCAGAATGTCGTCGGCGGAATCCAGCATGTGGATGCCGCAATCCCTGAACTTCGCAAGATTCTCCGGCTTGAAGACGAAGTCCCAGCTGTCGATCTTCGCATCGGGGCCGAGGATTTTCTGCACGGTCTTGACGTTGTAGCCGATGCCGGTGGTGCCCCACATATAGTTGGCGCCGTAAATATTGCCGGGATCGTAGGTCGCGAGCTGGCTGGTCACGACCGGCCAGGCATTGGCGAGGTTCGGCAGTTTTGATTTGTCGAGCTTCAGGAACACCTTTGCGGTGATCTGGCGCTGCAGGAAATAGCCGGTCGGCACCACGACGTCGTAGCCGGATGTGCCGGCGAGCAGGCGCGTCTCCAGCGTCTCGTTGGCGTCGAAGGTGTCGTAGACCACCTTGATGCCGGTCTCTTTGGTGAAGTCCTCGAGGAC
>JAQSDT010000283.1 GCA_029946075.1 bacterium
CGCCAACATCGCCCGCGACATGCTGGACAATCAGGGCGTCGAGATGCTGTTCGACGTCGCAGCGTCCGCCACCGCGCTCGCCGCCGGCGAAATTGCGAAAGCGCGCAACAAGATCGTGATCTTCAACGGTCCGGGCTCGATCCGGCTCAGCAACGAAGCCTGCGGTCCCTACACGGTCCATTACGTGTTCGACACCTTCGGCCTGGCCAATGTGACCGGGCTCGCCGCCGTCAAGCGGGGCCTCGACAGCTGGTACTTCCTAACCGCCGACTACGCTTTCGGCCAGGATCTCGAAAAGGACACCAGCAACGTGGTGCTGAAGTCCGGCGGCAAGGTGCTGGGCAACGTGCGTCATCCGCTCAACACCTCGGATTTCTCGTCCTTCCTGCTGCAGGCGCAGGCATCGAAAGCGAAAGTGATCGGGCTCGCCAATGCCGGCGGCGACACCGTCAACGCGGTCAAGCAGGCGGCCGAGTTCGGATTGATGAAGGGCGGCCAGAAGGTCGCGCCGCTGATTGCCTTCGTCACCGATATCGACAGCATCGGTCTGGAAACCGCGCAGGGCCTTTTGCTTACGGAAGCCTTCTACTGGGATATCAATGACGAGACCCGCGCGTTCTCCAAGCGGTTCATGGAGCGCATCAAGCGGGTACCGACGTCGGCGCAGGCCGGCGTCTACTCTTCGGTGACGCATTACCTGAAAGCCGTGAAGGCTGCGGGAACCACCGATTCCGCCGCCGTCATGAAGATCATGAAGGAAACGCCTGTAAACGACATGTTCGCCAGGAACGGCAAGATCCGCGAGGATGGCCGCATGGTGCATGACATGTATCTGTTCGAGGTCAAGAAGCCGTCGGAGTCCAAGGCGCGCTGGGACATCTACAAGCTGCTGGCGACGATCCCCGGCAACGACGCGTTCCAGTCGCTGGAAGCCTCGCGCTGTCCGCTGGTGAAGAAATAAAGACGCATCCGTCATTGCGAGCGAAGCGAAGCAATCCATAGCACCAGCCGAGGATGAATGGATTGCTTCGTCGCTTCGCTCCTCGCAATGACGCGGAGAGGCTGGAATTCAATCTCAACCAAACAAACGAAAGCATCATCATGAGCGCAAACGAAATGGTCCTCCTGAAGCTCGATCGGGGCTTGCTCACCATCACCATGAACCGCCCGGACCGGCGCAATGCGCTCAATCCGGACATGACGCGCGGGCTGGTGGAAGCCGCACGCCGCGCGGCCGAGGATCACGAGGTGCGCGCGGTGCTGCTCAGGGGCGCCGGCGGCACGTTCTGTGTCGGCGGCGACGTCAAGTCGATGGCCGAGGGCAGGGCGCCGCTGCCGTTCGAGGCCAAGATGGCGAACCTTCGCCGCGGCATGGAAGTCTCGCGTATCCTGCACCAGATGCCCAAGCCCGTGGTGGCGCAGGTTGACGGCGCGGCGGCAGGCGCTGGCCTCTCGATCGCGCTGTCCTGCGATATCCGTATCGCCAGCGCCTCCTGCAAGATCACGACGGCGTTCGCCAAGGTCGGGCTCTCGGGCGATTACGGCGGCACCTATTTCCTGACGCAGATGCTGGGTGCCGCCAAGGCGCGCGAGCTCTACCTGATGTCGCCGGTGCTGTCGGCGCAGGAGGCCTACAATCTCAACATCGTCACCAAGGTCGTTCCGGATGCCGATATTGACGCCGAAGCGCACGACGTCGCGATGTCGCTGGCGCAGGGACCGTCGGTGACGCTGGGCTACATCAAGCGCAACATCAACAATGCCGAGACGATGACGCTGGAAGCCTGCTTCGACGCCGAAGCGATCCACCATTCGCGCTCCGGCGAGACCGCCGACCACAAGGAAGCGGCCAAGGCCTTCGTCGAGAAACGCAAGCCCGCCTTTCAGGGGCACTGACATGGCCGAATATCTCCGGCTGCGTCAGATTTGCCTGGTGGCGCCGAACCTCGCGCCAGCGATCGCGGATATTTCCGGGATCATGGGCCTCGACGTCTGCTACCGCGACGGCAACGTCGCCAAATACGGCCTGGAGAACGCGCTGCTGCCGGTCGACACGATCTTGCTGGAGGTCGTTGCGCCGTTCCAGCCGGGCACGGCGGCCGGACGCTTCCTCGACAAGACCGGCGGTCGCGGCGGCTACATGGCGATCTTCTGCTGCGACGATCCGGATGCCCGCGGCAAGCACGCCAACGCGATGGGCGTGCGCACCGCTAACGTGATCACCCACGCGCCGTATCGCGGCGTGCAGCTGCATCCGCGCGATTGCCGCGCGGCGTTCATCGAGTTCAACCACACGTCAGGTAGCGACGACGTGCTCGGACCCTATCCGCCGGCGGGACCCGACTGGCAGAAGTCGATCCGCAACGATGTGACGAAGGCGCTGACGGAAGTCGAGATGCAGAGCCCCGATCCGCAGGGGCTGGCCGAGCACTGGGGCAAGATTCTCGGCGTTGCCGTCGGCGCTGGCGCGGAATTGAAACTGCCCAACGCCAGCTTCCGCTTCGTCAAGGGCCCAGCAGATTTGATGAGCGGGTTGACGTTCAGTGTCGCCGATATCGGCAGGGTCCGCGATGCAGCCAGGGCGAAGGGCTGCAAGGTGTCGGGCGATACGTTTGATCTTTGCGGAGTGACGTTCAGCCTGGTGGCTTGATACTTACTTCCCTCTCCCCTTGTGGGAGAGGGTGGATCAATCGCGAAAGCGATTGAGACGGGTGAGGGGTTCTTTCCTCTGGCGCAAATTTCTCGCGCTGAGACATACCCCTCATCCGGCGCTTCGCGCCACCTTCTCCCACAAGGGGAGAAGGGAAGATGCAGGAGCGCCTACCGCCCCTTGAAATTCGCCACGCGACGTTCGGCCGTCGCCTTGACGCCTTCCTTGAAATCTTCCGTGGCGCGCAGCTTGTTCTGCTCGGCGAGCTCGTGGTTGGTCGCGGCCAGCACGCGGTCGGCGAGGCCGGCGCGCATGGTGGCGCGGGTCGAGATCAGGCCGAGCGGCGAGCATTCGGCGATTTCCTGAGCCAGCTTCATCGCTTCGGCACGGACCTGGTCCTGCGGCACGCAGATGTTGGCGAGGCCCATCCTGGTCGCTTCTTCGCCGGTAACGCGGCGGCTGGTGTAGAAAATCAGTTCCGCATTGTTCTTGCCGACGAGTTCAGGAAGCGTCGCGGTGAGGCCGAAGCCCGGATGGAAACCGAGCTTGGTGAAGTTGGCGGCGAACCGCGCCTCGGGGCAGGTGACGCGGAAGTCGGCGGAGACGGCAAGGCCGAGACCGCCGCCGATGGCGGCGCCGTGGATGGCGGCGACGATCGGCTTCTTGTTGCGGAAGATGCGCACGGCCTGAACGTAGAGGTGGTTGATCGGCAGGTTCGCGGCCGGATCCCTCTGCGAGCTTTCTTCCTGCTCCTGCCGCTTCGGGTCGGAGAAGTCGGCGCCGGCGCAGAACGCCTTGCCCTGTGCAGCGAGGACCGTCGCGCGGATCTCGACATCCTTGTCGAACTCTTCCAGCGCATCCGCGATCTGGTTGATCAGCGCGACGTCGAAGAAGTTCAGCGGCGGTTTGCGGATTTCGATCAGGCCGACGTGGCCGTGCTTCTCGACGCCGATATCGGTGTATTTGCTCATGTCGTTTCCTCTTTGAATTGAAAGGCCGGTTCGCGGTTTAGCGCAAGCCAAGCCCGCGGGCGATGATGCCGCGCAGAACTTCCGTGGTGCCGCCCTGGATCGTCAGCTTGGGCGCGGTCTTGATGGCAAAGTCGAGCTGCTTTTCGAGCGTCTCGCGGTTGGTGGCGGTTTCCTCGACGAACGCCGCGAGGTCGCGCACGCGATGCGGCAGCTGCTGCTCCCACACCGTGCCGATGTCTTTGACGATGGAAGCCTCGACCACCGGCTCCTTGCCGGCCTGCAACATGCCCGCCACCGACACCGACATGCGGCGCATGGTGTGGACCTGCGCCACGAGCCGGCCGATGCCCTCGGCGCTGCGGGTGTCGGGGTTCTTGCCGACGGCACGCACGAGCTCGGTCAGCACGTAGTAGGTTTCGAGAAATCGCTCGGGACCGGAACGCTCATAGGCGAGCTCCGACGTGGCCTGCTTCCAGGCGCCGTCGACTTCGCCGAGTACGTGATCTTCGGGAACGAAGAAGTCGGTGAAGACGACTTCGTTGAATTCGAACTGCCCGGTGATCTGGCCGATCGGGTTCACCTGGATACCCGGCTGCTTCATCTTGACGAGGAACTGCGTCAGGCCGTGACGGCGATTTTCTTTCGTAGGCGGCGAGGTCCGGAAGATCGCGATCATGTAATCGGCGATATGGGCCGACGAGGTCCAGATCTTGGTGCCGTTGATCAGGTAGCCGCCGTCGGTTTTGGTCGCGCGGGTCTTGGCCGCGAACAGATCGGAGCCGGAGTTCGGCTCGCTCATGCCGATCGCAAAACAGATCTCGCCTTTGCAAATGCGCGGCAGGATATCCATCTTGATGTTTTCGGGCGCGTATTTCAGCAGCACCGGGCCGCTCTGGCGGTCGGCGACGAAGAAGCGCCGCGTCGGCGCATTCGCCACCCGCATTTCCTCGGTCACCACGTAACGCTCGAGGAACGAGCGCTCGTGGCCGCCATATTGCTTCGGCCAGGTCATGCCGAGCCAACCCTTGGCGCCGACCCGGCGGGAGAATTCCGGCGCGTCGGTATCTTCGCGGTTGGGCTTGTGCGGATCGAAGGTGCCGGCGGCGATTTCCTCGGCGAGGAAGGCGCGGACTTCCTTGCGCAACTGCTCGCA
>JAQSDT010000284.1 GCA_029946075.1 bacterium
GCTGACGCCGGCGGGCCTGACGCAGATCTCCGGCGAGACCGCGACCGGATCGCAGCAGGCGACCTTCGACGCCATGGGCATGTTCATGGGCGCGATGACGGACCCCTTCATCGCCGGCCGCGGCGATCCCTTCAGCGCCGGCGGTGCGCCAAACGGCTATGCCGACGAAACCCTCGCCTACGCCGCCAGGCGCAAGCCGAATGACGCGCTGGCCGCGATCTACACCAAGGCACCGCCGGTGCGGACCTTCGCGCAGCGCTGGAGCGTGTGGGCGGTCGGCTATGGCGGATCGCAGACGACCAGCGGCGATGCCCGCGTGCTCGGCTCCAACGACGCGCGCAGCAGCATCTACGGCGCCGCCGTCGGCGCCGACTATCGCCTCTCACCGAACACGCTGATGGGCTTTGCGCTCGGCGGTGGCGGGACAAACTTCAGCGTCAACGGTTCTGGCTCGGGGCGATCGGACCTGTTCCAGGCCGGCGGCTTCATCAGGCATAATATCGGCCCCGCTTACCTCTCCGGCGCCCTCGCCTATGGCTGGCAGGACTTGACGACCGATCGCACGGTGACGGTGGCGGGCATCGATCGCCTGCGCGCGCAGTTCAAGGCCAATGCGTGGTCGGGCCGCGTCGAAGGCGGCTATCGTTTCGTCAGCCAAGGCTTTGGCTGGACGCCCTATGCGGCGGGACAGTTCACGACGTTCGAACTGCCGGCCTATGCCGAACAGGCGGTCGCCGGCACCAACACGTTCGCCCTCGCCTATAGTTCCCGCAGCGTCACCGACACGCGCAGCGAACTCGGCCTGCGCACCGACAAATCCTTCGCGATGCAGGACGGCATCTTCACGCTGCGCGGCCGCGCCGCCTGGGCGTACGACTTCAACCGCGACCGCCTGGTCGGCGCCACCTTCCAGACGCTGCCGGGCGCTTCCTTCATCGTCAACGGCGCGCAGCGCGCCGCTGACTCCGCGCTCGTCACCGGCTCGGCCGAGATGAAGTGGATCAACGGCTGGTCGATTGCCGGCACCTTCGAGGGTGAATTCTCGAACGTGACCAACAGCTACGGCGGCAAGGGCGTCGTGCGTTACGCCTGGTAACGCACTCGCTTCCAGCTACCCCTTCACCGCGACCGCGCGCCCGATCACGGGCTGCGAGATGACCGGCGGGTTCGCGGTCTGCGCGGCGAGTTCGCCGATCAGGCGGTCGGCGTCGGCGGCGATATTGTCGGGCGCCTGGATCACCAGCCGCTCCAGCGCCCAGCGGTACGATGCGATGCGGCGTTCCAGGCATTGCTGGACCCACTGCACGATCAGCGTGTTCTCCTCCATCCGCGCGACGGCGTCGGCCTGTTCGCGCGGCGACAGTTCCGACACCATCTTCAGGCCGGCGTTGCGCTTGCGGTCGAGTTCGATGACGCGGGCAGCGGAGGCATAGAACGGCTCGAACCGCGTGATGTCGTTGCGGACGTCCTCGATCAATTGCTGATAGCGCGAGGTGTGCGAGCGGTGCGGCTCGTCGATCAGCGCGCGGCCATAGGTCGAGCGGTCGAACACGACCTTCTGCCGCCACGGCGAGGGCAGCGGCTGGTAATCGCCGAACACGCTCTTCCATGCCGGGCGCGAATGCGGCGGTTCGATCAGGGGATAGGCGAGATCGCGGAGCTGGCGTTCGTTTTCGGTGAGCTGGAAATGCGAGGGCTTGAGGCCGACGCTGCCGGTCACCTCGGCGCCGAGCCAGCGGTGCATGTCGTCGTTGCGCATGTCGGAACGGGTGCGGCCGAAATCGCCGCCGCTGCAGCCGCCGAGGGCAGCTCCCATCAGCACGAGCAGAAGAACCGGGAATGACCGAACCCCGGCGATCCGGATCGGAAGGCACATCTCCGGCATTTCCAACTTCCGTCGTTCAGGGGCGCCGACGGCGACGGCGACCGGGGGCTGCGCCCTCTTCCGGTCCACGCCCGTCGCCGGTTTCGTCGGCTTCGCGCTCGATGCGGACAACGGGAAGGATCAGTATGGTCCCCAGACCATCGCGTGAAGCGCCATCCATGCTTGAGCCCGGCCGCCGCGAAGCCGCATCCGCCGGGAATTCAATGATGGTACCCATGTTCGTTCTCTCTCATTGCCGCGCGGACATCGTCTGGCCGTCGGCATGCCATTATTCAGAGCAGAACGTAGTTAACGGGGTATTAATTTGCGGAGACGGTATCTTACCGGGGGTGTCCGCCGCCGATGCCTTGCATTTGAGGCAACGCCTTCACCGGTCGTTTTCCTTAACCAGCTCTTAAAGCGCGGCTTGTAGGCTGACGGGACGAATGACCGAAGTCGCGTATTAGACATGACCGCAGCGCCATTATTTCCAGGGTTCGACGGGCTGATGACGCTTTCCCGTCGCGAGGGCGTCGATATCCGCCCGACCTTGTTGCGCGTGCTGACCGACCTCTATGTCCAGGCCAGCGCCCATTCCGCCGACGAGGAACGGCAATTCATCGAACTGACCTCGCGCCTGATCGAACAGGTGGACGACGCCACCCGCGCCGCGGTGCGCGCCCGCCTTGCGATCTATCCGGCAACGCCGTCCGAAATCATGAGCAAGCTCGGGCTGCAGCCGGCGCCGAAATACGTGCCACTGGCTCCCCGCATTCCTGCGCCGCCGGTCGAGGCGCCGGCCGCGAAGGCGCCGACCGAAGCGCAACTGCGCATGGCGTCCAGCCTGTCGATGCGGCCGAACGATGCCGCCGAAATCAGCGACATGTTCTTCGCCGCCGATTCCAGCGAGCGCGCGCTGATCCTGCACAATCTGTCGGAGACGCCGCTCAAGGCCTCGCCCCGCATTCCCGCCGCCCGCGCGCTGCGCGCGGTGCAGACGCTGGAAATGGCGGCCTATGCGCAGGACGCCGAAAGCTTCGCGCTCGAAATCGGCGAGGCACTGATCCTGCCGGCGCGGATCGCCGAGCAGGTGGTGAAAGACCCCGGCGGCGAGCCGCTGGCCTGCGCCGCGCGCGCGCTCGACATGCCCAGCGCCGCGTTCCAGCGCATCCTGATGTTCCTCAATCCGGAATTCGGCTCGTCCGTGAACAACGTCTACCGGCTGTCGCGGCTCTACGACCGCCTGAGCGAACGCTCGGCGCTGGTGATGCTGGCGGCGTGGGGCGGGGCGCCCCAGGCCGTCACCCGCGCCAAATACCGTTCCGCGCTCTACGACGACGAGCGCCATCGCGCCCGCGCCACTTCGCTGCAGAACCGTCCCGCCGTGCAGCCCGGCAGTGCGCCGGGTATTCGCACCGGCACCAACGATCCGAAGCGCTGATACCCGCTAGAGATTAAGTCTTCGCCAGATCCAGAAAATGCCGCCCGGCACGGTCCTCGGTCTCGACGATCCAGGCGTCGGGGTCAAAGCGAAGTTCTTTGACGAGACGCTCCTCGACCGCAAGCTCAGGCACCGGCTGCGGCGAGGCCGCGGCGAACAACCGCTCGGCAGGACGGCTCTCGTCGTAAACCGTCTGCGGCGCCGGTGCGTACAGCATCGCGTTGCCGTCAAGCGTTGCTACCTTGACGAACACGGCGCCCGCCTCCTCTGCGCCACGCTTGCGCACGGCGCCGAAGACGCCCTCGGTCTGGCAACGGCGCAGATAGGCCGCCACCCATATGGAAGATTTCAATCGCATGGTAGCGACGATAAGCTGCCGCGCGACGAGATGCTAGGGCATGAAATCATTAGCACGCAGCCAAATTCAAATTGATGCGGCAGACGAACGCCAGATCGTGGGCTGTGGTCTATCGTACAGGATCGCCACACGCTGACATTACCGGCGCATAGCAGACATAACCCGCTTTGCGGCTGGATCGTCGCGGTAGCAATTGACCCGGAACGGACATTGGTTGGCGGCGCAGATATTCCTTTCAGCGATATCGACCGGGTACTACGATATCGAACTGCTGACACGGGGGCGATCATGAGGCGGCGAGAATTCGTAGCGGGCTCAGTAATGATTGCTGCCGGAACGCGTGTCGCGGCGCAGCCCGTCGCCAATGGCCGCCGACTGGCCATCGTCGATCTATCGACTCCGATATCGCGAATGTATGAGAACAGTGAAAGCTACTATCGGGTATTGTTTACCGAGCTTCGGCGTCTTGGGCAGATCGAAGGACAAAACCTTACGGTTGAGCGCTACGCAAAGGAACAGAATCCGTCAGATTCAGCCGCCTTTGCGGCGCAAGTGGTTCGCAGTACTCCGGATGTGATATTCGTACTCGTTCCCCTCAGTGTGTTTATCAAGGCGACCTCGAAAATCCCGATTGTCACCATCACGGGTGATCCCGTGGCGGCAGGTTACGTCCAGAGCCTGGCTCGTCCTGGCGGCAACATCACCGGTGTCAGTGTAGACGCGGGTCCGTCGATACACGGCAAGCGCATCGCGCTATTGCGCGAAATGTTACCATCGATGTCGAGGCTGGGCTGCATCGCCGGCCGAGCTACATGGGAACATGGTACGGGCGCTGCGGTGCGCGCCGCTGCCGACGCCGCGGGACTGTCTCTCGTCAGCCAACTGGTCGATCTTCCCGGCAACGCAACAACCTATGGCAACGCTATCGAGCAGGCTGCCCGCGATGGTTCGGACGCGATCATGATACTTGACAGTCCGGATGTGTTTGCGAACCGCGTCTCGATCGTGCAGTCAATCGCGGAAACCCGTATTCCGGCAATTCATGCATTCACCGGCGCCGTCGATGCTGGCGGCCTGATGGCATACGCCTTT
>JAQSDT010000285.1 GCA_029946075.1 bacterium
AACCGTCAAGAACATCGACGACATGACCAAGAGCCTCGGCAATGCGGCGCGCGAGCGCCTCGAGGCGGGGGCCCAGCACGACAGGAAGTACGAGGATTTGCGCAAGGCGCAGACGGAATTCGTGGCGGCCTCGGTGCCGGAAATGGTCGACGCCCAGAGCCGGCTCAACGCCGTGCTCACCTCGGTCGATCCGTCGCCCGACGATGCCACCAGGGCTGCCCGTATCGTCGAGCAGCTCGGCAACGTCATCGCCAGCGGCAACCTGATGTCGTCGAACATGGCGGCGGCCCTGTCGGCCAACAACAGCGACACGCTGGAGACGATCGAAAAGGAATTCAAGGAACTGGTCGAAGGCGTCAAATCCAACCTCGAAATGCTGCCGAAGAACGCCGGCGGCAAGACGATGGGCGACGCGGTGGCGAAACTGCGGGCGCTCGGCGAGGGCAAGGAGCGCATCTTCAAGATCCGCCAGAAGGAGCTCGACGCCGCCGACTATGGCGAGACCATCCTGGAGGAAACCCGCAAGCTCAATGTCGGCCTCGGGATCAGCGTGCAGCAGCTCGTCGACGGCGTGCGCAAGGAAACCGATACGTCGACCGCGCAGGCGCGCGAGGAAATTTCGCTGGCGACGATCGTGATGCTGGCGCTCGGCGTCGGCACGCTGATCGGTTCGGTGCTGTTCGTCTGGCTCTATGTCGGCCGCAGCATCCTGCGCCGCATTCGTGCCCTGCAGAGCTCGATGAAGATCCTGTCGAGCGGCGATCTCGAATCGCAGATCTACCATTCCGGCCAGAGCGACGAGATCGCGGAAATGTCGGATTCGCTTCAGGTGTTCCGCGAGAGCATGATCGCCGCACGCACGCTGTCCGCCGAGCAGGACAAGGACCGCGCCGCCAAGGCCGAGCGCGCCTCCCGCATGGAAACCCACATCGTCGAGTTCGAAACCACGGTCCGTACCGCGCTCGAAAGCCTGCAAGGTGCCGCGGGCTCGATGCAGTCGACCGCGCAGAGCATGTCGGCAACCGCCGATGAATCCAGCGCGCTGGTCAACGCGGTGGCGTCCGCCGCCGAGGAAACCTCGGTCAACGTCCAGACGGTGTCGTCCGGCACCGAGGAATTGTCGTCGTCGATCGAGGAGATCGGCCGTCAGGTCGTCACCTCGGCCGAGATCGCCCGCAAGGCCGTCGAGGAGGCTGGCGAGACCGACGCGACCATGCAGGGGCTGGCAGAAAACGCCGGGCGCATCAGCGTGGTCGTCGACCTGATCCAGACCATCGCCTCGCAGACCAACCTGCTGGCGCTGAACGCCACCATCGAAGCCGCCCGCGCCGGCGAGGCCGGCCGCGGATTCGCCGTGGTCGCCTCCGAGGTCAAGAGCCTCGCCAACCAGACCGCGAAGGCGACCGAGGAAATCCGCCAGCAGATCGTCAACATGCAGACGGTGACGACGACGGCGGTTACGGCCATCCGCAACATCAGCACCACGATCGGCGAGATCAACGACGTCACCACCGCGATCGCGGCTGCCGTCGAGGAGCAGGGTGCGGCGACGCGCGAGATCGCCCGCAACATCCAGCACGCCGCCGGCGGCACCAGCGAAGTCTCCAGCAACATCGTCGGCGTCTCCAGCGCCTCGACCCAGGCCGGAACCGCGGCCGGCGAGGTGCTGACCGCCTCCGACGCGCTCCGCCGCGAAGCCGACGTGCTGCGTCAGGAGATCGACGCCTTCCTGTCGAACATCCGGGCGGCGTAACGCTAACTTGCGGATTGCGCCGGACGGAATGCCGTCCGGCCATCCATGCCAATATCCCGCCCCGCCATCCACTTTTTCGGCTGGCGCGGCGCGGCCGGTGACGCTAAGCCGGTAGCATGCATTCGAAATCCGACATGGTGCAGTCCTCCGCGGAGGCCCTGCGATACCCCTGGGAAAACCACCCCGGCCACGATCAGGTCGTCGAGGTGACGCCCGGCGTGCTGTGGGCGCGGCTGAAGCTGCCGTTCCGGCTCAATCACGTGAACATCTACCTTTTGGCCGATGGCGACGGCTGGGCGATGATCGATTCCGGATTCGGCAACGAGGAGACCATCGCGGCGTGGACCACGCTGTTCGAGGGCCCGCTCCGCCACGTGAAAATCTCGCGCCTGATCGTCACCCACTCGCATCCCGATCACGTCGGACTGGCCGGGTGGATCACCGAGCGGTTCAACTGTCCCTTGCAGATGTCGCAGGTCGAATATCTGCAATCGGTCTATCACCAGAACCGCGGCACCGAGGAACGCAAGAACGCGCAGCGGCTGTTCTTCCGCCGTCACGGCATGGACGAGGCGCTGACCGACAAGCTGCTCGGCCGCGGCCAGGATTACCTCAAGCGGGTCTCGGTGCTGCCGCCGGTCTATCACCGCATCTCGCACGGCGACGAGATCGTGATCGGCACGCGGCGCTTCAAGGTCATCACCGGCGGCGGCCACGCGCTCGACCAGGTGATGCTGTATTGCGCGGCCGACAAGCTGTTCCTGTCCGCCGACCAGGTGCTCAGCAAGATCTCGCCCAACGTCAGCGTCTGGGCGGTCGAGCCCGAGCAGAATTCGCTCGGCGAATATCTGGCCTCGCTCGCCAGCCTGACCACCACGCTGCCCTACGACGTCATGGTGCTGCCGGGCCACGGCGTGCCGTTCTACGGGCTCAAGACCCGCATCAAGCAGCTTGCCGACCACCACGAGGATCGCTGCCGCCTGATCGCGGAAGCCTGCCGGGAGGTCCCGCAGACCTCGCGCGAACTGGTGCCGGTCGTGTTCAACAAATACCCGCTCGACGTCCACCAGATGGGCTTTGCGTCGGGCGAACTGATCGCGCACGTCAACTACATGCTGAACGAGGGCCGGCTGACCTCGGCAGTGACCGACGGCGTGTTGCGGTTCCGGACCACCTGATCCGGCGCGGCGGCGCCCGTTTTGGCGCTTCGGCAGGGGGGCAAATTCGAAATATCGAAAACAACCCCATGCAAAGTACAAAAAATGGCCCGAAGGGCCGGTCCTGACCGGGCCTTGTTGCGCCCTCGGGCATGCGGCGTTCGCAGCCGGCCACCGGCGCACGGAATTCGCCTAGCATATTGATCCGGATCAACAATTGCTCCGACCTCGGATCATTCCGGAGGTGCGGCAAAATGGCGGGATTCGCATGGACAGCAAAGCTGGAAAGGCTCTAAAAAGGCTCCACGCCGCTCCGGCCGGTTCCGCTTTGGGTCTTCCGATGGATTACAGCAAATTCTTCTCAGCCGCCCTCGATCGCCTCCATAACGAGCGGCGCTACCGCGTTTTCGCCGATCTCGAGCGGATCGCGGGCCGTTTCCCGCATGCGGTCTGGCACTCGCCGAAGGGCAAGCGCGACGTCGTGATCTGGTGCTCGAACGATTATCTCGGCATGGGCCAGCACCCCAAGGTGGTCGGCGCCATGGTCGAGACCGCGACCCGCGTCGGCACCGGCGCCGGCGGCACCCGCAACATCGCGGGCACCCATCACCCGCTGGTCCAGCTCGAACAGGAACTGGCCGATCTGCACGGCAAGGAAGCCTCGCTGCTGTTCACGTCAGGCTATGTGTCGAACCACACCGGCATCTCGACCATCGCCAAACTGATTCCGAACGTGCTGATCCTGTCGGACGCGCTCAACCACAATTCGATGATCGAGGGCGTGCGCGAAGCGCGCTGCGATCGGCAGATTTTCCGCCATAACGACACCGCCCACCTCGAAGAGCTGCTGATCGCCGCCGGCGACCGTCCGAAGCTGATCGTCTGCGAGAGCCTCTATTCGATGGACGGCGACGTCGCCCCGCTCGCGAAGATTTGCGATCTCGCCGAGAAATACGGCGCCATGACCTATGTCGACGAAGTGCACGCGGTCGGCATGTACGGCCCGCGCGGCGGCGGCATTGCCGAGCGCGACGGCGTCATGCACCGCATCGACGTGCTGGAAGGCACGCTCGCCAAGGCATTCGGCTGCCTCGGCGGCTACATCGCCGGCAAGGCCGAGATCATCGACGCCGTGCGCTCCTATGCGGCGGGCTTCATCTTCACCACGGCGCTGCCGCCGGCGATCTGCTCGGCCGCAACCGCCGCGATCCGCCACCTCAAGACCTCGAACTGGGAGCGCGAGCGCCACCAGGACCGCGCCGCTCGCGTCAAGGCGATCCTCAACGCCGCCGGCCTGCCCGTGATGTCGAACGAGACCCACATCGTGCCGCTGTTCGTCGGCGACCCCGAGAAGTGCAAGCAGGCGTGCGACATGCTGCTCGAAGAGCACGGCATCTACATCCAGCCGATCAACTATCCGACGGTCGCCAAGGGAACCGAGCGGCTGCGGATCACGCCATCGCCCTACCATGACGACGGCCTGGTCGATCAGCTGGCCGAAGCCTTGCTGCAGGTCTGGGAGCGGCTCGGCCTGAAGCTGAACCGGAAATCGCTGGCGGCCGAGTAACCCTGACGGCAAAAGCAGAATAATGGGGCCGGCAGTGCGGTGCGCTGCCGGCCCTTTCCGTTTATAGTGGAGGGCAGGAAGGGGGGAGAACACAGCCATGCTGAACGACTGGGGCGTGATCGCTGCCGCGTTCGCCTATATCGGGTTGCTGTTCTTCGTCGCCAGCTATGGCGACCGCCTGTCGCCGAGCCAGCGCGGCCGCGCCAGCATGCTGATCTATCCGCTGTCGCTGGCGATCTACTGCACCTCCTGGACGTTCTTCGGC
>JAQSDT010000286.1 GCA_029946075.1 bacterium
GGTGGTGGAATATCCCGAGCTCGGCATGGAAGCGATCTGGCGCATCGAGGTCGAGGATTTTCCGGCCTTCATCATCATCGACGACAAGGGCAACGACTTCTTCAAGGAACTGAATCTGGGGTGAGGGCGGTCGGCCTCGACGGGTTTTCCGGAGGCTGGGTCGCCGTCAGCAATGACAGCGACCGGCAGACGATTTCGTTTCCTTCTGACATTGCTACGGCGCTCGCGCTGCCGTTCGATTGCGCCGGCATCGATATTCCTATCGGGATGACCGAGGATGGCACGCGCGACTGCGATGTGCTCGCGCGGCAAAAGCTCCGCCCGCATACCTCGCGCGTCTTCACCGGCGCGCGGCGCTGGCTCTGGCAGGAATTTTCCAATCCCGACAAGGCCAATATCGAAGCGAGCCGTCGCGGCCAGACGCGGGTGTCGCGCCAGCTCTGGCACCTCGGCCCGAAGATCATGGAAGTGGATGCCTTCGTGCGCGCGAATCGCACGCTCGACATCCGCGAAGTGCATCCCGAATTGGTGTTTTTGCGATTGAACGGTAACAAGCCGCTGCCGAAGAAGAAGTCGGAGGAGGGCGACCAGCTTCGCCGCAATCTGCTCAAGCGAAATGGTTTCCACGAACTCGATCGCTGGCTGAGCGAAGCGCGTATCGGTACCGGCGCCAAGCGTGACGATGTCCTGGACGCCTGCGCGGTCGCCTACGCGGCGCATTCACCACACGGCTGCGTTCCCGAAAGCGCGCCGTTGGACCGTCACGGTCTGCCGATGCAAATCTCGTTTTGAGGCGAAGCCCGCGGGCCTTCGCACATCAGCTGCAATTCGTCACCTGGTTCGAGCACAGGCGCCGCCACCAGCCGCGTATGCCGTCCGCGCTTTCCACCAGCCCCCAATGGCCGCTGCAGGCGAGGAGGCGCCTGGGGCCGCCGTCGGTGTCGAGCGTGCCGCCGAGCTTGCGCTGCGCCGGCGTCCACTTCGCATCGGCAAACGGCGCCTGGAACAGCCCGCCCATGCGCGTGCTGCCGTTGGCGTAATTGGCGCCGACCTTGCTCGCGGCGACCCAGCCGCGGCCGGCATAGGGCTTTGGCGCGTTGCGCGGATATTTCCTCTCGTCCTCGTATTCCTTGCCGGGCGGCTTTGCGCCCTCGATCAGGAACCAGCCGTTCCTGAAGCCGATGATGCGGAATTCGGTGAGCCAGCCGCCGTCGGGCGTGTTCTCGGCTCCGCCCATCTTCAAACGATAGGGCGGCGGTAGCGTGCCGAGAATGCGTGATTTCACCGACGGTTCGGCGCGGACGTTGAGGCCCCGGGGATCGCGATCCTCCGACCACGCGCCGAGGCTGCAGGGCTCGGTCCCCTCGGGGAGTTGGGTGCGGCCGGCGCCAAGTTCGGCGTCGAGTTTTTCGTATTCGCGCTCTTCGCCGTCCGGATCGGTCATGGTGCTGTCGCGATTGCCGCGCGTCGGCGCGTCACGCGGTTTCAATTCGGCCGACGCTGCGCGCAGCCCGTCGTCAGCTTTGGTCAGCTTGACGACGAGCATCTGCCGCGGCGCGAACACGCTGCCGGGAGATTTCGGATCGTTGGCGGTGGCGGGATAGACCGCCAGATAGCCGGTCATGGCGGCGTCGTCGGTGCGATAGGCTTCGCCCGCGACGAGATCGGTCGGCACATGCGCCAGTGCGCTGGCGCGCCAGGCAGGCTCTGGTTCGCGGGTCTGTCCGATCGCCGTACCCGCCAATGCGGCGAGGCCGGCGATCGAAAGCAACATCGTCTTGCGCATGGAAATGCGAATGAGGAAGCGCGAATGCCGCCTCGCCATCGGGCGTTACGCCCGCGCCCCGGTGAAGGGGAAGCTGCCCATCGGGCCGATGCCCATTTCGCCGGACATGCTGTCGCCGGCGACCTTGCCGGTGAAGGCGAGCGTCAGCGGCATCGGGTTGGTGATCGAGATTTTCCAGGAGACGTCGTCGCCGTTGACGGTGCCGTCGAAGATTTCGCCGGAATTGCCGTCGGCGCCCTGCGTGCCGGTCAGCGTGCTGCCCGCGCTCGTCACCGAGAGCGTGGCCTTGCGCTCACCCATCGGCGTGCTCATCGTGATATCCCAGTTTCCGTCCACGGCCATTTCCGTCTCCCTAAAATTCCGGCAAGCCGGGATGGCCTGCGAGATCCGCTACAGGTGTGCGGCGGTATAACCCATCTCGCCACACAAGCCCAATCGTCTCAAGCGTCGTTTTGACGCGTTTTTATCGTACGTTCGTTCAGGCGCGCGCGGCGGCGCGCATGCGATTGCCGATCAGGATTCGAAACGCGATGTATTGAATTGCGAAGGCCGCGATCTTGGCGCCGACCAGTACGACCGTCACGTAGAACGTCCACAGCTTCATGTCGCCGGTCATGGCGACGCCGATGGTGCCGGCGCCGAGCGTGAAGCACAGCGCGGCCCAGGCATAGCCCGCGAAGGTGACGTATTCGGGAATGGTCTGCGTCACGATCGGCGGCAGATAGCGCAGCATCCAGCCGCGCTTGAGCATGATGGCGCCGATCGCGAAATGCCCGATCGCCGGCTTGGCCAGCACGAAGCGCGGGTCATGGGTCAGAAGCGTCGCGCTGCCGAGCACGATGACGAGCGCAAGGCTTGCCCACGTCATGTAGCCGAGCTCCTTGCCCTTGAAGCGGGAGTAGATCACCTGGGCGATGGCGCCTGCGATCGCAACCCCGGTCGCCAGCAACACGTTGTCGGTGGACAGGTAGATCGCCAGGAACAGGATGGTGGAGAAAAAGTCAGCGCCCAGTCTGGCGAATACGTCCTTCATCGTCGTGCTCTCTGTTGATCGCGGGGTGCGATTGGAAGATTTCAGTTGGTGCCGGGAAGGGCGGTCGCCGTGGCGGCACCATACTTCGCCTTGCGATATTGTGGATACCAGCTTGTAAAATAGGCGGCGCTGTAGCGGGCGGCGAACGCGATCAGCAATCCCGACCAGAGCGGCAGGCCCGGGATGTAAATCATCAGCACGTTGCCGGCGATCATCAGCACGAACGCGCCGGTCCATGCCCAGGTGATGAGGTACGTTGCCTTGCGAAATCCTGCCAGCTTCGCGGTCTCGGCGTCGACTTCTTCCAGTGCGTATTGCAGCACGAACGGCTTGCCGATCGCCATGGAGACCAGCGAGATGGCGAGCACGCCGATATCGGTGGTCAGCTTGACCGCGGAATGGCTGAGGTTCGGATCGATCAGCGCGACATAGGCGCCCAATCCCGTGAAAACGACGACACAGCCGGCGCCGAGCATCTTGATCGAGCGACCGCGATAGATGTCGATGCCGATCACGGCGAGACAGATCGCAGCCGACGTGAACAGGGCGATGTCCGCCGAAGTCACCAGCATCAGAAGGGCGAAGGTGCCGAACGGGGCAAGGATCAGGAAGATCGTCATTGGTGGCCTCCCGGGCCAATCTTTACATCGTAAAGATACACTAGGGTCTGCGCCGGGAGTCGTCAAGAAAAATCTTTACAGTGTCAAAATAAGATCGAGAAAATGTAATTCTGCAGATATTTCAATCGAATAGATGGCGCCGCCGGCGGCGCCGTCATCCCATCAGGGCACGCACCAGGATCGTCAGGGCGCAGGCCAGCAGTAAAACCAGCGTGATCGTGATGCCAAAGACCCGTCCGATACGGAATTGCAGCGTATTGGGCGCGGCGTACATGCCGAGCGGATGCAGCAGCCGCGAGATCAGCAGCGCAGCCATCATCAGGTGGATCCACTTTCCCGACAGGCCGGACATTTCCAGCATTGCGACCATCAGCGTGATGATCGGAACGTATTCGATGAAGTTGGCGTGGGCGCGGATCGCGCTGCGCAAGGGGAGGCTGCCATTGTCGCCGAAGGCGGCGCGGTCGCGCTGACGCAGCCGGCCGACCTGGAGTGCGAGTACCGTATAGAGCAGGGCAAGCAGTGCGAGATAGACCGGCGTGATCGTGGGCAAGTGCATGAGTGTATCCCCGGAGTTTTTTTCTATCAACACAGTCATTCCGGGGCGCGACGTAGTCGCGAGCCCGGAATCTCGAGATGAGTCCAATTTCTGGATTCCGGGTTCGCGCTACGCGCGCCCCGGAATGACAGCGGTTGAACTACGCCGCGCCGACCCAGTTGCCGTGGAAGCCATCGGGCACGCGATGGCCGAGATGCACCAGCGCCACCGGACCGGACTCGACGTCCTGCGCGTTGAAGACCGCCAGATCGCTGCGGTTCTCCTGCGCGCGCCAGACGGCCGCGAGCAGCCAGCCGTCGCCTTCGGCGGCATCGGTGCCGCGCTCGACGAAAACCGGCTCGGAAATGGTGTCGCCCGCCGGCAGCAGATAGTTGGCGAGCCGCTTGCCCTTGCCGTCGACATGCACGATGCCGGAAAGCGCACCGAACATCGGCAGATCGGGGTTGGCGCAGGCGTACCAGCCGTGCTTGTTGGCGCGCCCTGCAAAGCGATCGTCGATGCGCGGGAATTCGCCGGTGAGGTCGTCGAGATAGGTCTGGGTGAAGCGGTCGGTATTCCCGGAGAGATCGAAGGTCCAGCGGCAATAGCGCGCGCGCGACTTCTCCGGATCGGTCTTCGAGCCGTCGGGATGCGGGAACAGCGGGGCTTCCTCGAACTGCATCACGTCGGCGATGATGCGGTTGCCTTCTTCCCAGGCGTTCATGACGTGGAAGACGTAGCAGCTCTCGGCGCG
>JAQSDT010000287.1 GCA_029946075.1 bacterium
TGCTGGTGATCGTGAACAGATGATCGCGGAGCGCCGTCCAGACGCGGGACGAAACCGTCTCTGCATCCGCGTTGGCGTCGATCAGCACGCAGCGATCGGGATCTTCCGCGGCGATCTGCCGGTAGGCGTCGCGCAGGTCCTGGTGGAACTGGAGGTTCTCGCCCTCGAAGCGATCGGGCACGCCGCTGCCGCGCCGGGCGGCGGCGCGCTGCAGCCCGATCTCGACCGGCAGATCGAGGACGAGGGTGAGATCAGGTTTGAGATCGCCGATGGTGACCCGCTGCATGGCGTTGAGCACCGCCGGTGACACCTGCCCCAGCCGGCCCTGATAGGCGCGGGTCGAATCCGCAAACCGGTCGCACAGCACCCAGGTGCCTTTGCTCAGCGCGGGCTGGATCACCGTGTGCACATGGTCGTCGCGGGCGGCGGCAAACAGCAGCGTCTCGGCGTCGGGCCCCAGCAGCTTGCCCATGCCCGACAGCACCAGATGACGAATGATCTCGGCGCCCGGCGATCCCCCGGGTTCGCGCGTGACGATGGCGCGCAGCTTTGCCGCGGCCAGCCGCTCGGCGAGTTTCTTGATCTGCGTGGACTTGCCGGAGCCCTCGCCGCCCTCGAACGTAATGAACTTGCCGCGCCCGGACGGTCGGCTGGCTGCTGCCTCGGTCATGGTCAGAGCTTCTCTGCGCTCGCACGGAACATGCCGATGACGAGCTCGCTGGCGCCGTCGATCGCGCGGCGCATGGTCGAGCCGGCGCCGACCGCTTCGGCCGCATAGACCGGGGCTTCCATGGCGACGTTGGCGCCGCGCCATACTCGGATGACGCCGACCGCCTGGCCGGATTGCACCGGCGCCCGCACCGGGCCGCTATAGACGATGCGCGCGATCAGCTTCTCGCTGCCGTTCTTCGGCACCATCACCTTGATCGGGTCGGGGCTTGCGAGCTTCACCGAACGGCTCTCGCCGCCGAACACCTTGGCGAAACCGACCGGCTGATCGGCGGCGAACAGCGTTCGGGTCTCGAAATTGCGGAAGCCCCATTCCAGCATCTTCTTGGCTTCGGAGGCACGGTCGTCGGGGTCCTCGAGGCCGTTAACGACGACGATCAGGCGGGTGTCGTTCTGCACGGCGGAGCCGACCATGCCGTAGCCGCCTTCCTTGGTGAAACCGGTCTTCAGGCCATCGGCGCCGTTCAGCGTGTTCAGCAGCGGGTTGCGGTTCTGCTGACGGATCTTGTTCCAGGTGAACTCGCGCTCGGCGAACAGCTTGTACATGTCCGGATAGGTCAGGATCAGGTGCCGGGCGAGCTTGCCCAGCTCCCGCACCGTCATCTTGTTGGCTGGATCCGGCAGGCCGTTGGAATTGCCGAAGGTCGACTTGCTCATCCCGATTTCACGGGCGCGTTTGGTCAGGAAATCGGCGGCGAAAATCCGCTCATTGCCGGCCATGCCTTCGGCCAGCGCAATGCAGGCGTCGTTGCCGCTCTGGATGATGGCGCCCTTCAGGAGGTCGTCGACCGACACCTTGCTGTTGAGGGCTGCGAACATGGTCGAACCGCCGGCCGGCGCGCCGCCCTTGCGCCAGGCATTCTCGCTGATCCGGTACTCGTCGGTCAGCTTGACCTTGCCCTGCTTGATCGCGTTGAAAACCACCTCGGCGGTCATCAGCTTCAGCATGCTCGACGGCGCACGCAATTCGTCGGCGTTCTTCTCGAACAGCACGCTGCCGCTGGAGGCCTCGATCAGGATCGCGGTCGGCGCGTCGCCGTCGAAGCCGCCCTCTTCCTTCTTGGCACCCTGCACGCTGTTGTTGGCGGCGTAGACGATGCCGCCCCAGCCCACGGCGAGCACCAGCGTCGCCGCCAACAGGCCGCGCCACGGGAACACGGCCGCTCTGCCGAATTTGCGGGAAATGAGGGTCTCAACTGCCATTGGCCATGTCCTGAATGCGGGCGTTCTAACAGTTGCAACTAGCGCAAACAACACAGGTTTGGTCGCTTGCACAGCCGCGATCGGATTGCGATACCGGGCGATCAGACACGAAGAACAGGGCGGAAACGCGATGCCTTCCTCACGCATGATTTCCGCAAATGGAATCGAGCTGTTCGTGCTCGAACAGGGCCAAGGCCCCCTCGTCCTGCTGTGCCATGGCTGGCCCGAATTATCCTATTCCTGGCGGCACCAGATTCCCGCCATCGCCGACGCCGGTTTCCACGTCGTGGCGCCCGACATGCGCGGCTTCGGCCGCACCACTGCGCCCGAAGATATCCGCGCCTACTCGCTGTTCGACAATGTCGGCGACATGGTTGCCCTCGTGGCCGCCCTCGGCGAGAAGCAGGCCGCCATCGTCGGCCATGATTGGGGCGCGCCGGTCGCCTGGCACGCGGCGATGTTCCGCCCGGATATTTTCACCAAGGTCGCCGGCCTCAGCGTTCCCCCGCCGAGCCGCGGCCGCGGGCTGCCGCTGGAAACGCTGCGAAACAACGGCATCACCAATTTCTACTGGCAGTATTTTCAGCCGCCGGGTGTCGCCGAAGCCGAGTTCGAGCGCGACGTCACGGCGACGATGCGAATCGTGCTGGGCGGGCGCTGCTTCTCCGATCCGTCGGCCCACCAGTTCGTCCAGGAGGGCCAGGGCTTCCTCGCCGGCGCCGATCCCAACCGGCCGCTGCCGGGCTGGCTGACCGAGGTTGATATCGCGACTTTTGCCGAGGTCTACCGGAAGTCCGGCTTCAGCGGCGGCCTGAACTGGTACCGCAACATCGACCGCAACTGGGAACTGACCGCCCCATGGCAGGGCGCGCAAATCCACCAGCCGTCACTGTTCATCGCCGGATCGAACGACGGCGTCATTACCGGGCTGATCGGGGCCAAGCAGGTCAAGGAGATGGAGCGCGTGCTGCCCAATCTGAGGCAGAAGCTGATCCTCGACGGTGCCGGCCACTGGATTCAGCAGGAGCGCCCGAACGAGGTCAACGCGGCGCTGATTGATTTCTTGAATAGTTAGTAGAGGCCCCGCCCGCTGAGTACTTCGCTCGGCCCCCTGGGATCGACCGGAAGATAGGCCGCGCGGGGCGCCGCGTAGCTCGCCTCGTTCTCGTAGGACACCGCCCGCGGGTTCTCAAGGAGCGGTCCGCGGCGGCGGCTGGAGGCCGACATTTCAGAGGTGGCGTTGATCGAGGCGTAGTCGGCCGAGGTATTGCCGAGGGTGTAGGGCCGCCCTTCCGGCATCGGAACCTCGCCGCGGATCCGGCCGGCGGACGAGGAAATTTCGGGGACGAACGGACGGGCCGACGCGACCCGGACGCTGGAGGGCGACGGCGCCGGCTCGCCGGTCCGGAGCGTGGCCAGCAGCTGGCGGTCATCGGAGCCTTCGAGGGGAGCGCGGCCGACATATTCGACTCGTACGCGAGCGACGCCATTTGCTTTGAAATCAAGGAGTTCGGCGGCCTTGTTCGAGACATCGATGAGGCGGTTACCGTGGTACGGGCCGCGGTCGTTGACCCGGACGATCAGAGATTTGCCGTTCTTGAGGTTGGTGACGCGGGCGTAGCTGGGGATTGGCAGGGTGGTATGGGCTGCTGTCAGCGAGGTCATGTCGAACACCTCGCCATTGGCGGTCAGCCGGCCGTGGAAGTCGTCGCCGTACCACGAGGCCATGCCCTCGGCGCGGTAGTTTGGGTCTTCCTCCGGCACGTACATCTTGCCGGCGACGGTATAGGGCTTGCCGACCCGGTAGGTCCCGCCGCCCTTCGGCACGGGATCGCCAGGGGCCACGACGCGCGCGCTCGAAGAGACGCCGTATTTGGGATCGACGCGGCTGGCGAATTTGCCCTGTGAAGCGCAGTTGGCGAGCACGAGACAGGCCGCCACGGCAGCAGCGCTGCGCGCCGCCACGGCGATCGATATTGGCCGTCGAATCCCCATCGCCCCAATTACCATTCCACCGGCCGCATGCCTACGTCGAGGTCTTGAGCGGCCTAATTCCTGATGCAGCCCACCTCCGCATCAAGCCGTGAAGATATCGCAACCGGATCGCGGCGGAAATGGGGTCGGCGCCGGCGTGGTAAATCAATGGTTGCCCCTGTCCAATCCGTCGATCTACGGACTGTGCCGCTGCCGGAAGCCCCTCCCCACGCCGGCTGCTGTGCCGCTTTCAAACACCTGTTGCAGCAAATCATCACTTGGAGCCGATCTTCGGCGCGCCCGGTGAATCTTTTTGACTGTGCAACGGCGCAACGGTCTTGTGCGTGCAGGGGCGCATAGGACGATTTGCGATGATTGAGACATTGACTGCCGTGATGGGTTTGGTGAGCGCGGGGATTTTTCTGGCGCATGCCCTCGAAGGTTATCGCTCCCGCGCGTAAACGCTGACGGCCGGAGGTTCGTGGATCGCCCGAACCTGAGGCCGATGACTGGATCGATCAGTTCCATTCCCGGGGATTGTAAAAGCTTTAATCAATTCGGACGAGCATCGAAGTGGTAGGTGTATCATGCGCAACCACGACATCGTCTCAGGCGGCTTCCTCGCTCTGACCAGTGCAAGCCTGGTGCTGCTGTGTTCGAGCCTGCTGGCTTTCGCGTTCGGCTAGACCTTTCAATTGAACGGATCTCCTGCAGTCGTGCGTCCGCGCACAACTCCGGCATCAACCAAAAATTAACCCTGCCCGCCCCACCCTAAGCATGGTGGAGGATCGAGCATGCAGATTTTCAGAATC
>JAQSDT010000288.1:0-981 GCA_029946075.1 bacterium
CCGTCGCGGAAGCCACCGCCGCGATATCGTCCGCGCGCGAAGCTTTCAAGGCATGGAGCAGAACGCCCGCCGCAAGCCGTGCGGCCGCACTGGACAACGCGGCCGGCCTGCTGGAAACGCGCGCTGCCGGATTCATCGCGCTGCTGCAGCACGAGGGTGGCAAGACGCTGGACGACGCGATCTCCGAGGTGCGCGAGGCCGTCGACTTCTGCCGCTACTACGCTTCGCAGGGACGCGAACTGTTCGGCGATGACATGGCGATGCCGGGGCCGACCGGCGAGAGCAATCTGCTTCGCTTGCGCGGGCGCGGCGTCTTCGTTGCGATCTCGCCGTGGAATTTTTCGCTGGCCATTTTCGTGGGTCAGGTCACGGCGGCGCTGATGGCCGGCAACGCCGTCGTCGCGAAGCCTGCCGAACAGACGCCCCGGATCGCACAGCTTGCCGTGCGTCTGCTGCATGAAGCCGGCATTCCGGCATCAGTGCTGCGCATGGTGGCGGGCGACGGCCGGATCGGCGCCGCACTGGTGGCGCATCCCGGCATCGCCGGGGTGGTATTCACCGGCTCGACCGAGGTCGCGCGGTCGATCAACCGCGCGCTCGCCGCCAAGGACGGGCCGATCGTGCCGCTGATCGCGGAGACCGGCGGCATCAATGCGATGATCGTCGACGCCACCGCACTGCCCGAACAGGTTGCCGACGACGTCGTGACCTCGGCATTCCGCTCCGCGGGCCAGCGTTGTTCGGCGCTGCGGCTGCTGTTCGTGCAGGACGATGTTGCCGACCGCATGATCGAAATGATCGCAGGCGCTGCGCGCGAACTCGTGCTCGGCAATCCCTGTGATCCCGCCACGCATATCGGCCCCGTGATCGATGCCGAGGCAAAGCAACGGCTCGATGCGCATATCGCTCGCATGAAGCAGCAGGCACGCGTGCACCTTGCAGGTATAGCGCCGGACGGAAATTACGTCGCGCCGCATATCT
>JAQSDT010000288.1:991-4718 GCA_029946075.1 bacterium
TCGAACTGCCTGATGCCGGCGAACTGACCGAAGAAATCTTCGGGCCGGTGCTGCACGTGGTGCGCTACCGCGCCGAGCGGCTGGGCGAAGTGCTGCAATCGATCGAGAATTCCGGCTATGGGCTGACGCTCGGCATCCATTCGCGAATCGACGATACGATCGAAGCCGTGATCGACCGGCTTCAAATCGGCAACATCTACGTCAACCGCAACATGATCGGCGCCGTCGTCGGCGTGCAGCCGTTCGGCGGCCATGGCCTCTCCGGAACCGGACCCAAGGCAGGCGGACCGCATTACCTCAGCCGGTTTGCAACCGAGCAGACGGTCACCGTCAACACGGCCGCAGCCGGCGGGAATGCAGCGCTGATGTCCGGCGGGGAGGTGTTGCATCACCCTCCAAGTTCGGTCAAATGACGGTTGAAACAAGATCAACAAACGTCACGGAGCGGCGCCGCCATGGAAAAGGGTATCTTCGAAGGCCTCAAGGTTCTGGATTGCGCGAGCTTCATCGCTGCACCGGCGGCCGCGACGGTGCTGTCGGATTTCGGCGCCGACGTGATCAAGATCGAACCGCCCGGCGCCGGCGATCCCTATCGCAATCTGCCGAACCTGCCGGGCTATCCGCAGAGCGAGCATAATTTCGCCTGGCTGCTGGAAGCCCGCAACAAGAAGAGCCTCGCGCTCGATCTGTCGAAGCCGGAAGGGCAAGCGGTGCTGCACAAGCTCGCCGCGCAGGCGGACGTCTTCATCACCAATTATCCGCCCCAGGTACGTGAACGGCTCGGCATCACCCATGAGAAGCTGGCGCCCCACAACGACCGGCTGATCTACGCTTCGTTCACCGGCTACGGCGAAAAAGGCGAGGAAGCCAACAAGCCCGGCTTCGACAGCAACGCCTATTGGGCGCGCTCGGGCCTGATGGACCTCGTCCGCGCCGACGAACACACCACACCGGCACGCTCGATCGCCGGCATGGGCGATCATCCCTGCGCGATGGCGTTCTATGGTGCGATCGTCACCGCGCTCTACAAGCGCGAGCGCACCGGCAAGGGCTCGCATGTCAGTTCCAACCTGATGGCCAACGGCGTCTGGGCCGCTTCCGTGCTGGCGCAGGCCAAATTGGTCGGCGCCAAGTTCGGCGAACGCCGCCCGCGCGAGCGCGCGCTCAACGCCGTCACCAACCACTACCAGTGCAAGGACGGCCGCTGGCTGATCCTGTCGCTGCTCAACGAGGACCGGCAATGGCCGACGCTGGCGCGTTGCCTCGGCCGCGAGGATCTCGTCGCCGATCCGCGCTTCGCGGCCAAGAATGATCGCCACGCGCGGTCACTCGAACTGATCAAGATTTTCGACGAGGTGTTTGCGGGCAAGGATCTCGCCGACTGGCGCAAGATCCTCGACGGCAACGGCCTCGTGTTCGGTGTCGTCGGCATTCTCGACGACATTCCGAACGATCAACAGATGCTCGACAATGAAGTGCTGGTGCCGTTCGAGAACGACACCATGCTGACGGTGAACAGCCCGATCTGGGTCGACGGCGCCCGCAAGGTGCAGCCGCGCAAGCCGCCCGCCCTCGGCGAGCACAGCGACGAAATCCTGCGCAATGCCGGCTATGACGAAGCCGCGATCGGCAAACTGCGCGCGTCGGGCGCGGTGGCCTGAGCGAGTACGTGCCGACCTGTCGCCTGCATTATTTTCCGGAGTCGGGAAACTGCTACAGGCTGATGCTGACGCTGTGCTCCGGCCGGGTTGGCTCACGGCCTGTGATCTGCTGCCGGGCAAACGCCTGACGCACTAAGCTGGGTAGTTGCTCAGCGGTTGAGCCAGGCCAGAACGATACCGAGCACGACCACGCCGGCGATCACGGTGACCGCAATCGCCCAGACGCTGACTCTGACATCTCCAACGGCCTGCCGGCTGGCTTCGTTTTCCGCGATCTCGCGATTGCGTTGCTTGTCCTGGTCGGGAGCGCTCATCGCCGATCTCCGCTCAGCATGCTGCTGCCCTCGTTTAGCACAGGTCCGTGACCGGCCTTAGCGGCTTTTCACGAAGCACATGCCCATGCGCGAGGTTTTCCCGGTCGCCTGGCAGCTTAGTCCGGCGGCGCAGGTCCAGTCCGCAAAACTCTTGTCATTGGCACCGGCCGATTTGCCTTGCGCATAGCAGTGCGCGCCCCAGCCATCGAGATATCCGGTTCCCGCAAGCTCGGTATTGCCACGCAGCTTCGGCCGGCTGGCAAATCCGCGCGAAAAGTCCGGTGGCTTGCCGTCGCGCAACGCGATGAGGATATCGCGGCGGCGCACCTGATCGCCGAAGAAATGCGGCGAAGCCGGCACCACCGTCGAATTGGACGGCTTCTCCGCCAGCCAGTCGACGCCGGGGAAATGAAAGCCGCCGATGCCGCGCGTCTGGTGACAGCCGGAACAGGTGACGTCGTTGAGCCGGCGCTCGAAACCGGCCGGCGATTTGACATTCTGCAGCCTGACGCCCGCCGCCGTCGCCTTTTTCAACGCCGTCACGAGGTCGGCCTCGCCGAACACAGCTCCCTCGCCCCCCATCAGGCCGAACGCGGGCTGCAGATTCGATGGATCGAAACCGACCGGCGTCGGCGCAATCGCGCCGCTGGCGAGAAATTTCTCGGGGATCAGCGCGGTGCCGCGATCGAACTCGCCGAGGTGGACGGGATCGAGCAGCCACGCCTTGAACGCGCGCTTGAGGCCATCATCGGCCGCGATGCGTTCACGGTCGATCTGATTCTCCATCGGGGCTTCCACGAACAGGCCGGCCGGCGCGTCGTAGCGAAACACCTTCAGCAGATAGTCCGTGCGGAAATCGCGCACCGCCGACTTGGGCGCATGGGCGATCTGCAGATTGGTCTCGATGCGATCGATGTTCCGGTAGTCGAGCACATCCAACGGATCGTTCTTGCCTGCGCCGGCTGAAGTGAGATCGGCCGCAGCGAGCCAGCGGCCCGCGATATCGGCGCACGTGATCTCGGCGCCGTCGCGATCCGGCCGGTTGCCGGCCTTTGCCTTGAGCACGAGATTCAACGTCATCGGAAGACGCGGCTGCGCTGTGGCCTCACCGGGCGGCTTGATGCGGATCAGACGATAGATCAGGCGGACTTCGCCGCAGCTCGCTTCGGCCACATAAGCGCGGTCCATGCGATTGACGATGCCCGCCAGCACGAAGCGGGTCTCGGAGGAAGACAGCAGCGCCCGGTCGAACAGTTGAAAATCAAAACCTTCGCCGACTCCGATCGTCTCCTTCGGCAAGCCCGCCTTGTGCCTTGCGACGTAGCGGTCGAACTCGCGGTCGAGCGCTTGCCGGACGGGAACCATTGACGCCAGGGCGAATAGCTGGGCGGTAGCGAGCGGGAGGCTGGACGAGCGCTGCGGCAGCAGCATGCGATCGAGGGCGAACCTGTCGTGATCGAGCCTGGCCAATGTCGCGAAATCGGTAATCGCCGTACCGCGCTCCAGCGCAGGCGGCTCGGCACGAACTAGCGACGCGCCGGACAGCAAAACCAGCGCGATCAGAAGAGAACGAATGTGCAAGCCGACTCCCGATCCTGTTGTCGATCGGGAATCTAACTGAAAAGCCCTCCGGCTGTCTCGCGACAATCGGAGGGCTGCTTCACGCGAGAGTGATGGAATATTTCATAGCGCTTTCAAGCGAAGGAAGGACCGGTTCGCGGGAAGAAAACGCTCAAGCAAAAAACTGTACCG
>JAQSDT010000289.1 GCA_029946075.1 bacterium
GCGCGGTGAAGCCGCGCTCCATCAGCGCCTTGATGCCCTGGTCGATCCAGTCCCTTGCCGATAGTTGGTCGCTCATGCCGCCCTACCATACACCACTGTATTGACAGGCGCCACAAGCCGGCGCATAACCATACACATATGTATGGAGATTTCCGATGCGCGATCTGATCCTGCAATGCGCCGGTGTTGCCGGCATCGCCGTCGCGATCTTTCACGGCGTACTTGGCGAGACCAAAGTGTTCGCCAAGGCGACCATCCAGCCGGAGAGTTTGCGCACGCTGATCCGCCTGGTCTGGCAGGCCGGCACGGTGGCGTGGATCGGCGGCGCGGTGCTGCTGATTGCCGCGCCCTCGCTGGGCTCGGAAAGCGCGCGGCACTGGATCGTCGTGACGATCGTCGCGGTCTACGCTTTTGCTGCGGTGGCCAATGCCTGGTGGTCGCGTGGCCGCGGCATCGGCTGGAAGGCGCTGGGCGCCGTGATCGTGCTCGCGGTCGCAGGCTACTAGCGCCCGGGGACTGCAGGAAGCCCCGCCATTCCACTATCTGTATTAACGTCCCAATAAGCATGCAACCGGGCATTGCAGAAAATTAACGGGAACAAAGTTCATTCGGCCTTCTCATTGGCAGACGATGATGGGGTCCGTGACATGTTTCGCGTTCTCAACTGTCTAGCTGCCGAGCACGATTGGCGCCTTGTTTTGCTCGCCGGTCTGGTCTGTTTCGTTTCAAGTATTGCTGCCGTCAACATCTTTCATCGCGCGGTTGCCTCGCAGGCGCGAACCCGCCTGATCTGGATAGCGATTGCCGGCGCTGCGATCGGATACGGAATCTGGGCGACTCATTTCATTGCCATGCTCGCCTACGAGCCCGGTGTACCGACCGGCTATGGAATTGTCCTTACGGCCCTGTCGCTCGCCGCAGCGATGATGCTGACGTCCAGTGGCCTCGGACTTGCCGCCAGTCATCCCGGCCGGTGGCGCGCGGCTGCCGGCGGCGCTGTCATCGGCGGCGGCATCGCCAGCATGCATTATCTCGGCATGTGGGCGCTCGAAGTGCCGGGCCGCGTAACCTGGTCGCTGGACCTTGTGTTCGTCTCGATCGTACTTGGCGTGTTCTTAGGGTACGCAGCGCTGGCGGTCGCGTTGGGCAACAAGGGCAAATGGGCGACGCTCGCTGCGGCGCTCACGCTGACCCTCGCAATCGTCTCGCATCATTTTACGGCCATGGGCGCCGTGCAGATCGTTCCCGACCCGACACTGGCGTCTGACGGACTGTCGCTCTCGCCGACATTCCTTGCCCTGGTGATCGCCGGCGTAGCTCTATCGGTGCTTGGAATGAGCCTGATCGGCGTGCTGGCGGATCGCCGCCTTGCCAGCCGCACCCTCAGGTTCGAAGAAATCATCAGCCAGCTTTCTCACGCCCGGCAGCAGGTCGAGCACTCCCAGAGCGAACTCCAGGAACAGAAGCTCAGGCTGGACTCGGCCATCAATCATATGGGCGAGGGCCTCTGCATGTTCGATGGAGACAGGCGGCTCGTCGTATGCAATTCCCGTTATGTCGAAATGTACCGGCTGCCGCCGGATCTGTTGGCGCCCGGGACGCCGCACCACGAAATCATCCAGCATCGCATCGCCAACGGTATTCTCAAGGGCGAGACCAGCGACAAGGCGGCGCAGCAGCTGATCTCGACCCTGAACGCGCTGCCGTCTCACACCGCCGCAAGCCGGATCGACGAGTTCGCCGACGGCCGGCTGATCTGCGTTACGCGGCAGCCGATGGCCGGCGGCGGATGGGTCGCAACGCATCTCGACGTCACCGAGCAACGGCGGTCGGAAGCAAAGATCACCCATATGGCGCAACATGACGCGCTGACGGGCCTGCCAAATCGCGTGTTGCTCAGGGAGCGGATGGAGCATGCCCTTGCGGTCACGCGCGACGGCGGGACGAATCTCGCGGTGCTCATGCTCGACCTCGATCGATTCAAGGAAGTCAACGACACGCTCGGGCATCCCGCGGGCGACATCCTGCTGCGCGATGTCGCCGCGCGGCTGCTCGAATGCGCTGGTGAAACGGCCGTGGTCGCCCGGCTCGGCGGCGACGAATTTGCCGTCATCGACTACGTGACGGATCCGGTCGCGGAAGCCGCCACGCTTGCCGAGCGCATCAGGCGAACGCTTTGCGAGCCCTTCGATCTTGGCGATCATCAGGTGATTTCCGGCACCAGCATCGGCATTGCCATCGCGCCACGCGACGGAAGCAATTCCGACGAGATCCTGAAGAATGCGGACCTCGCCCTCTACTCCGCCAAGGGTGGCGGGCGCGGCGCATTCCGTTTCTTCGAACCGGAACTGGACCACCTGATGCATGCCAGGCGCAACCTGGAACGGGACATCCGGGTCGCAATGACCAACGGCGAGTTCGAGCTCCACTATCAGCCGTTCGTCAACGTCAGCACCGGCGAGACCAGCGGTTTTGAGGCGTTGTTGCGTTGGCATCATCCGCAGCGCGGTCTGGTCCCGCCTGCCGAGTTCATCCCGCTCGCCGAAGAAACGGGCCTGATCGTGCCGCTGGGCGAATGGGTCTTGAGAACCGCCTGTGCGGAAGCAGCCGGATGGCCTGCCGATCTCAAGATCGCAGTAAATCTGTCGCCGGCCCAATTCAGGAGCAAGGAGCTGGTTTCGCTGGTCGTTTCCGCCCTGGCGAATTCGGCGATCATGTCGCAGAGACTGGAACTCGAGATAACAGAGACCGTCATCATGCACGACAGCGAGGCTGTATTTGCGACGCTCAGACAGTTGCGCAAGCTCGGTGTCCGAATTGCGCTGGACGATTTCGGCACCGGGTACTCATCTCTGAGCTTTCTTCAGAAATTCCCGTTCGACAAGATCAAGATCGATCGCAGCTTCGTCAACGAGCTGGTCAGTACGACGGAGGAGTCGCGCCAGATTGCGCGCGCCGTGGTCCGATTCGCCGTTAGCCTCGGCAGGACGACGACGGCCGAAGGAGTCGAGACCAGGGAGCAACTGGACATTCTCCGCGCAGAAGCCTGCGTCGAGACGCAGGGCTATTACCTGGGCCGGCCGATGCAGGCCTCCAAGGTTGCGCAAATGCTGCACCGGAAAGTCCGGAAAGCCGTGGCGGCCGCCTGAATGCGAGGCGAGTTCCGGCGGGCTGAAGAGCCTGCCGACGGATGATCTCACTGCAGCCCGGTGTCGCCGCTCGTTCGCTTCTTGGCGAGATCCATCTCGGTCACCGCGATCAGAATTTCCGCGCGCGTCTTCAGGTCGGGCGCCTCCAGCATCGCCTGCTTTTCCGCAGGGCCGTAGGGCGACATCATCGCCAGCGCGTTGACCAGCGCTTCATTCGGCGCGCTCTCGATGCCTTCCCAGTCCACTTTCAGATTGTTGGCCTTGAGGAAGTCGGTCAGCACTTCGAGCAGGGCGGCGCGGTCCACCGCGCCCTCGCCCTTGCGTGCAGTGAAGTCGTCGACATAGGGGAAGAAATCCACCTTGCATTGCCGATACGCGGTGAGCGCGGTGACTTCCTCGATCACCTTGAAGCGCGAGACGCCGGTGAGTTCGAGGATGTAGCGGCCGTCGCCGGATTCGGCGAGCTGGGTGATGCGGCCGACGCAGCCGACCCCGAACAGCACCGGGCGGGCTTCGTCCCTGGTATGGGCGATATCCGGCTGGATCATCCCGATCAGGCGGTGGCCGTCGCGCAGCGCGTCGTCGACCATCGCAAGATAACGCGGCTCGAAAATGTTCAGCGGCATCTGGCCGCGCGGCAGCAGCAACGCGCCGGGCAGCGGAAACACCGGGATGATCTCGGGAAGCTCGCCGGGTCCGCGATATTCGGCATTGATCGGCATTTGCGGTCCCGGTGTCAGTTCCTGTGAAGCTTACGAAAAGAGAATCGTCGACAGCCGCCGGCGTCCGTCCACGGTCGCCTCGTCGGCACCGCCCCACGCCTCGAAGAACTGCACGAGCTGCTTGCGCGCGCCGTCCTCGTTCCATTTGCGATCGCGCCTGACGATCTCAAGCAACTGGTTGGTCGCTTCAGCGCGGTTGCCGGCCGCGTTGAGCGCGGTCGCCAGATCGAATCGCGCCTGATGGTCGAGCGGGTTTGCGGCGACTTTCTGTTCCAGCTCCGTCACCGGACCGACCGCCTCGGCCTGTTCGGCAAGATCGATCGAGGCCTGCACCGCCTTTACGGCAGCATCGGTGCGCTTGGATTCCGGCACCAGCGCCAGCGTCTGTTTGGCCTGTTCGATCGCGCCCGACGTGACGTAGCATTTCGCGAGCCCTGCCATCGCGGGGATGCTGGTGGCATCGAACGCCAGCACCTCGGCATAGATCTGCGCAGCGGCTTCGGCATCGCCTTCCGCCAGCACGGCCTCGGCCTCGGCAAGGATCTCGGCGATGTTCGGCTCGCCCGGCGCGGCGACACCCTTGGTGAGCTTGTCGATGAAGGCGTTGACCTGGCTCTCCGGCACCGCGCCCATGAAACCGTCGGCCGGCTGACCATTCACGAACGCGATCACGGCCGGAATCGACTGAATGCCCATCTGCCCGGGAATCTGCGGATGCTCGTCGATGTTCATCTTGACCAGCTTCACCTTGCCCTTGGCGGCGCGGACCGATTTCTCGAGCACCGGCGTCAGCTGGCGGCAGGGGCCGCACCACGGCGCCCAGAAGTCGATCAGCACCGGCTGGC
>JAQSDT010000290.1 GCA_029946075.1 bacterium
CTCACCCTCCCCGGGTGGGGGAGGGTCGGCCGCGCAGCGGACGGGGTGGGGTGAAGGTCTCTCAGCTCGGACACCTTTCAAGACGAGAGACTTTCACCCCACCCCGCCGCTCATTGCATGAGCGTCGACCCTCCCCCTCCAGGGGAGGGTAAAGGAAGCGGCGCCGAAAACTTACGCCTTCGCATCCCGGATCGCCTGCCACACCTTGGCCGGCGTCAGCGGCGTATTCAGCTGCTTGATCCCGAGCTCGCTCAGCGCATCCATCACGCCGTTGGCGACGCAGGGCGGCCCGCCGATGGCACCGGATTCGCCGCAGCCTTTCGCGCCCAGCGGATTGGTGCGGCAGGGCGCGGAATCGTCCAGCGTCACCACGATCGGCGGGATGTCGTCGGCGCGCGGCAGGCAGTAATCCTGGTAGCTCGCGGTCAGCAACTGGCCTTCCTCGCTGTAGGCGACGCCTTCATACAGCGCCTGCCCGATGCCTTGCGCGACGCCGCCATGCACCTGGCCGGTCACCAGCATCGGATTGACCGCGATGCCGACGTCGTCGACCGTGGTGTAGCGCACCACCTTGCTGACGCCGGTTTCCGGATCGATCTCGACCTCGCAGATATGCGTACCGTTCGGCCAGCTCGGGCCGTCGACCTCACCCTCGCTGTCGACCGACAGCTTCGCGCCGTTTTCCTTCTTGGCGATTTCGAACAGGCTGATGCGCTTGTCGGTGCCGACCACCGTCAGCCAGCCGTCGCGATATTCGATGTCCTCGACGGAAGTCTCCAGCACGTTCGAGGCTTTTTCGCGCGCCTTGTTGATCATGTCGTTGGTCGATACGGCGACCGCCGTGCCGCCGACGAACAGCGAGCGCGAGCCGACGCTGCCGAACCCGGTGGCCAGATCCGTGTCGCCCTGCACGACGTCGATCTTGTCCATGGGAATGCCGAGCGTATCCGACACCATCTGGGTGTAGGTCGTCTGCAAGCCCTGCCCCATCGCCATGGTGCCGGAATGCAGGATGATGCGGCCTTCCGCGGTCGCGTGCAGGCTGACCTTTTCGGTGTGCGCGCGGCCGCCGGTCCATTCGATGTAGCTGGTGAGGCCGCGCCCGTAGAGCAGCCCCTTCTTCTTCGCCGCCTTCTTGCGCGCGGCAAAACCATCCCAGTCCGCAAGCTCGGACGCGCGCGTCAGCATGTGCGCGAAAGCGCCGGAGTCATACACCTGGCCCACGGCGTTGGTGTAGGGCAGCTGTGCCGGCTTGATGTAGTTCAGCTTGCGGATGGTGCGCGGATCGATTCCGATCTGGCGCGCGGCGGCATCCATCAGACGCTCGACGATAAACACCGCCTCGGGACGGCCCGCGCCGCGATAGGCGCCGACCGGCGCGGTGTTGGTCATCACGGATTTCACTTCGAAATGCACCAGCGGCAGATCGTAGACGCCGGTCTGCACGAACGGCCCGAGCACCAGCGGAATGATGTTCGCCGCACCGGAGCTGTACGCACCCGTGCCGCCGACCGAGCGCACGCGATAGGCCAGCACGCGGCCCCTGGCGTCGAGCGCGAATTCGCCGGTCGAGGTCAGGTCGCGGCCGTGGGTGCCGCCGACGAATTCGTCGGTGCGGTCGCCGCGCCAGCGAATCTTTCGAGAGAGTTTTGTCGCGGCATAAGCGACGATGCCGTCTTCCGGATAGAGATTGGTCTTCTGCCCAAAACCGCCGCCGATATCGCCGACCAGCACGCGCACGCTTTCCTTCGGCCGCTTCAGCACCGCTTCCGCCAGCACGTCGCGGGTCGAACCCGGTGTTTGTGACTGGACGTGCAGGATCAGCCGGCCGGATTTCTTGTCGATCTCGGCGATCGTCGAACGCGGCTCCATCGCCGAGGGGATCAACCGCTGGCTGACGAGTTCGAGCGAGACCGTGTGCGCCGCGCCGGCGAACGCCGCCTCGACCTTGGCCGCGTCGCCATAGCTCATCGCCGCCACGATGTTGTCCGGCGCCTCGGGCCACACCGCGGGCGCACCCGGCTTGATCGCCTCGAGCGGATCGACCACCGAGGGCAGCACGTCGTAATCGACCGAGATTGCCTCGGCCGCGGTCTGCGCCAGCACCCGCGATGTCGCGACGACAGCGGCAACGGCCTCGCCGGCATAGCGCGCGATTTCATGGGCGAGTAGCCGGCGCGGCGGCACCGTCATCGGCGAGCCGTCCGGCCGCTTGAAGATGGCGAGCGTCGGAATGGTGCCGATGTCGTCCCTGATCAGGTCGGCGCCGGTATAGACCGCTTCGACGCCCGGCATGTCGGTTGCTGCCTTGGCATCGATCGAGACGATTTTGGCGTGGGCATGGGGCGAACGCAGCACATAGAGCCACAGCGCGCCTTCTTCCGGCTTGTCGTCGATGAACTGCCCCTTCCCGGTCAGCAGCCGCTGGTCTTCCAAACGCTTGACCGGCTGGCCCGCACCGAAACGCATATTGCCGGGAAGAATGTTCATCAGTTTGTCCTTCGAGCTTCTTGTCGGATTTGCCGGGGTTTTAGCGGATTCTGGGGTCGAGACAACTCATCCCGCAGGGACGAGGTAATGCGTCTCATGCAACTCGCAAGCCAGTCAGGCGACGTCCCGCAGGGCCTGCTCGACCGCCTTGCGCTGCTCCGCCGTCAGCGCCGCCTGCGGCGGGACGGGGTCGCCGACCGGATAGCCCTGGATGTTGAGACCAGCCTTGATGCAGGCCGCCAGATTGAATTTGGCGAAGGCCTCGTTGATGCGCCACAGCTTGCGCTGAAGCACCATCGCCTCGTCCCAGCGCGCTGCCTTGCAGAGGTTGTAGAGCTCGACGCTCTGCCGCGGAATGATGCAGGCGGGACCGGCCATCCACCCGAGCCCGCCGATCAGCATGACGGCGGCGGGAATATGCGCGGATGCCGAGAACACGCGGATCGCGTCGCCGCAGCGATTCATGATCGACAGCAGCCGGCCGGTATTGGTCGAGGCGTCCTTGATGTAGCCGATGCGCGGATGGCTCGCGAGGCGTTCGATCACGTCGAGCGTCAGGTCCGAGCGCTGGAATTGCGGGTTGGTGTAGATCACCACGGGAATGTCGACGGCATCGGCAATGGCGCGAAAGTAGGATTCGACCTGCGCGTCGGCGACCGGGAAATAGGCTTCCATGATCGCGAGGATGCCTGTGGCGCCGAGCGCCTGATACGCCTTCGCCTGGGCGACCGCATCTGCCGTCGAGGTCGAAGCGACGCCGGCAATGACGGGCACGCGCCCACCCGCAGCCTCGATCGTCGTCTGCACCACACTCGCCCGCTGCGCGTGGCTGAGATAGGCGAACTCGCCGGTCGAACCCAGCGGCGTCAGCCCATGCACGCCCGCCTTGACGAGATCGTCGCAGAGCCGGGCCAGCACGTCGGTACGAATCTGGCCCGATGTATCGATGGGCGACACCAGATAGGGAAAAACGCCGTGAAAATCAGCCATGTCAGGAAGTCTGTCCCGCGCGGAAGAATGTGTCCGACATGGCTATCCGGAATGCCCGGGCAAGGCAACGCTCCCTCGCGAATTGCCGTTCGCACGCCGCATCTTAGCACGCCTTCGAAGCGACCAGCGAACCGCTGCCCGCGTGCAACGACCCGCGCGCACGCAAAAGATGTCCACAGATGTCCACAGGTCTAATGAATTAGCTCACGATAATTTCACGACTTCCCAAACAGTCTCCCCGCCCGGACCAACGAGCGAGAGACTTCGATGGTTGTGCAGAACGTCGCTGAAGCATCCCCCCACCGAACTTCCGGGATCGATGCGCACGAGTCTGCTCCCAACAGTTCTGCTCCCGCCAACGCCGCACCCGGCTTTCGTCACTTCCTCGGTACACCGCACGCCTCGCAGCGGTTCCGCGTCTACGGCATCGACCCGCTCGCTTCGCCGTCGGTTCAACCCGAGTTGCGCAAACTGATGAAGCGCCTGTCGCGCCGGATGGACGCTGCGATCCAGTGGCCGCCGCACAGGGATGAGCGGCTGGAGCGTTGGGAAAATCCGTCGATCCCCTCAGGTTACACCTACTTGCTGCAATTCGTCGCGCACGATCTGGTGCAATCGGCCATTCCGCTGTCGGTTGCCGGCGGCCTCGGCGGAGGCACCGCAAATGCCCGCCGCACCCCGTTGCGGCTGGAAAGCCTGTTCGGCCACGGCCCGGTCGGATCGCCGCATATCTACGCGCTCGACGCGCCGAGCGACGACCGCCGTACCAAGCTGCGTCTCGGCCGGATGCGCTGGAAGGAAAACGAGCCGGCGACCGGCTGCCCGTTCCGCGACATCGCGCGCACCAAGGCCGAGAACCTGACCGGAATCGATCGCAGCATTTCCGGTGTTCGTGTCGCGCTGACCGAGCCGCTGGTGGCCGACCCGCGCAACGACGATCACGCCGTGATCTCGCAAATGACGGCGCTGTTCGCGCTGTTGCACAACGGCCTGGTCGATCTCATCAGGCGCAGGGAAGACGAGGCCGGACCGAACGGCCAGTTCGGCGCAGCCTACAAGCGCTTCCTGTGCGCCCGAGAGGCCTTGACCGCGATCTATCACAGCGTCCTGCGCAAGGACTTGCTGCGCCGGATCATCCACCCGGCGATATATGCGGTCTACGACCAGACAGCCCCCGACTTGATCGACCGTCCGACCTCGGCCGAAAACCTTTCGATTCGCGA
>JAQSDT010000291.1 GCA_029946075.1 bacterium
GACCTGGACCTGGCCGCGGATGACGTCGACGCTGGTGCTGCCGGCGTTGATGGTGACGCGGACCTGGGTACCCTTCACGACGGCGGCCAGATAGGGCGTTTCGACTTCGAAATGCTGGACGTTGCGCTTCTCGACGTCGAGCAGGATCGAGCCGGCCTGCTGCACGATCGTCGTCGACAGGCCTTCCTTCTTTGCCGCGGGCAGGCCGACCACCGAATTCGGCGCGATCAGCATGGTTTCTTCGCCGCGCTTGAGCAGCACGCGGCCGGTGCGGCCGGTGCGAATGCTGTCGCCTGCCTTCAGGGTATCTTCCTGCTTGAGGGATGCCTGCTGCACGCCGCTGGCACTGAGCCAGACCTCACCGGTGGACTTGCTGACCACCCAGTCGCCGCCATCGGCGGCAAACGCGCCAGAGGCCGTCACCAGAACGAAGGCTGCCACCAGGGCACCCGAGACACGATGTGCTGTACGCATGAAACTCTCCGATTGCCGCTTTGGACTGAGGCTTACCGGAAATGTTTCAAGATTGAGTGAGTCGGAACCGCCGTTTGAGGGCGCCGAATTAACCGTTCGTTGACCATAAAATTCTATGAAAAATCATATGGCTAGCGGCCCCACCAGAGATCGGCGGTCGGCCTCCGTACATCTACGGAGGTTCGTGCGCGCGTTTGCCTTGAAGTACTCCAAACTCCCCGGTTGGGCGGTCTTTTCAGCGCTGATCGCCTGTTCTCCGGTTCTGGCGCAGCAGGCCAGCCAGCCCGGTTATGACCCGCGGCAGACCGAAAAGCGCTTCGAGGACCAGCAATACGGGCATGCTGCGAACGGGCGGCCCCGGTTGCCGATGCCGGAATTCGCCCGGCCGGACGGGAAGGGCGACACAAAACCGCTCTTCGTGCTGAAGCGCGTCGTGATCGCCGGAACGGTCGCGCTCCCGACGGACCGGCTGGTTACCGCGTATCAACCCTATATCGGGAAAAAGGTATCGCAGGCCGACCTCGCCGCTATGGCCGCCGCAGTCGGCGATGTCTACCGCGCTGCCGGATTTCACCTCAGCCGGGCCATCGTCCCGCCGCAGGACGTTCAGGGCGGCCAGCTTCGCATTCAGGTCATCGAAGGCAGTATCAGCGAAGTCGTGCTGAAGGGAGAGGGCGCCGAGCAATTCGGCATTCGCCCGATGCTCGATCCTATCATCGCCGAACGCCCTTCGCGGTTTGCGACGCTGGAGCGGCAACTGCTCCTGATCAATGCGCGGCCCGGCGTGCGCATCGACGACACGGCGCTGGAAGAGATCGGCACCGCGAGCGGGCGCTTCTGCCTGAGCGTCACGCTGAAGACCTGGCACTTCTTCACGTCGTTCGGCGTCGACAACCTCGGATCGTCCGCGGTCGGGCCGTGGCAAAGCTATGCGACGGCCGCGTTCAATTCCTATCTCGCGCCCGGCGACGCGCTGGTGGCGAACCTGTCGACTACGCCATCTGATCCGCGCCAGCTCGCGTTCGGCCGGCTGTCCTACGACGTGCCGGTCGGCACCGACGGCGCCAGGGTCGGCGCGTCAGGTTACTACAGCGAGGTCCGGCCCGGCGATTACAGGCATGCCTTCGGCGACAACACCAAGACCGAGTCGTTCGAGATTCGGGGCAGCGTTGCGCCGATCCTGTCGCAGCGGTCCAGCCTGACGCTGACGGCGGCGGTCGGCTTCACCAACGTCACCGAGAGGGACGTCTTTGGCCTGATCTACGCCGATCACATCCGCACGCTCAATCTGAGCGCCGATTACCGGCTGCAGGACAATTTCGGCGGCAACAATTTTCTGACGCTGAGCTATCGCCAGGGGCTCGACATTCTCGGCGCCTCGCGCCGCGACGACGATTTCCTGTCGCGCGAGGATGCGTCGGGAAAATTCTCCGCCTTGAATTTCTGGTTCACACGCTACCAGACGCTGTCCGATGCATGGTCGGTGAAGTTCTCCTCGGCGGGGCAGTGGGCCAGCGGTCCGCTGTTCCTGTCGCAGCAATTCTATCTCGGCGGCGTCGCGTTCGGCCGCGGCTATGGCAGCGCCGAGGTCAGCGGCGATCACGGCATTGCAGGCTCCGCCGAACTGCGCTTCGACCAGAAGCTGAACTGGAAATACCTGACCGGCTATCAGCTCTACAGCTTCGTCGACAGCGGTGCGGTCTGGAACGACGGCTTCAGCATCAATGATGGCGCGCATCTCACGTCGGTCGGCGGCGGCATCCGCTTTTTCCTGACCGAAGGCCTGCAGGCCGACATCGGCGGTGCGAAACCGGTGACCTACCGCGCGCCCGACAATTGGGGCCGTGGCGCGCGCGTGTTGTTCTCGCTGACGAGCGCGCTGAAACTCTGCCCGGTCCGGGTTCAGACCCGCTGTCTCTGAAGGTTATATCGGCTCAAAGCTCTCGGTGGCGCAGGTATCCTCAGGCTCGACCTGCCGGCGATCGGAGATCACGCTGTCGGAGATCGTAATCCGGTAGGTCTGCGTGCCCAGCGGCTTGCCGATCACCGAGACCACCTCGGCCTTGACGCAGGCGGTCCAGCCCAGTCCCTGCAGATTGCGGCGCGGCTCGGAAACACGCACATGGCTCGGCTGCGACGCCGCCGTGAACACCGAATCGAGTTTCCGCTTCAGCATCAGCTTGACGTCGGGCGGTGCCTCCGGCGGGGCCGGTTCGGGCGCCCTTGCGCGCATGAATTCCGGCACGGGCGAGCGGATGTCGGCAAAGCCGCATCCCGCAAGCGTCCATGCCGCGCTCCCCGCCAGCGCCATGTGAACAACGATCCGCCGCATCGGGGGATTTCTACCCCAGGGAGGCCGTTCCCGAACAGGACATCTTGTGCCAGAAATGACCTTGAAATCTGTGATCGCCGTCACCAACCGTGCGCGGCGCGTGCGGCATAATCGTTGTTGAATAGAGGTCGTCTTCCGCTCCACATTGCGTGCGAACGGATTGAACCTTTGGCTGCAGGGCCATGACAAATCTGCAGCCTGCATTGCCGCGGAGATACGCCTATGTTCCGACACACACTGCTCAAATGGACGGTTTCCGCTGCGGTGCTGCTCGGCGCGCATGCGGCATCCGCTGAAAACCGCCTTGCGCTGGTGATCGGCCAGTCGGCCTATCGTTCGGTTCCGGCGCTGCCCAATCCCGCCAACGACGCCAGGGCGGTTACGCAATTGCTGACCGATTCCGGCTTCGAGGTCTCGACCGCCGCCGATCTGTCGCAAAGCCAGATGCGCGAGAAGGTCAGCGAGTTCGCCGGCAAGGTGGCGGCCAAGGGCGCCGATACCGTGGCTCTGGTGTACTATGCCGGCCACGGCCTGCAGATCGACGGCGAGAATTATCTGGTGCCGATCGACATCGATCCCAAGCGCGAAGCCGATATTCCGATCCAGGCGGTGCGGCTGAACGACGTCCTCAACACGCTGACGTCGGTGCCGACGCGGATGCGCATCCTGATGCTGGATGCCTGCCGCAACAACCCGTTCCCCGACATCAGCAAGTCCGCCGGCGGCGGGCTGGCGCTGGTCGATGCCAAGGTCGGCTCACCCGGCACGTTCCTGTCGTTCTCGACCTCGCCCGGCGCGGTCGCCGAAGACGGCACCGGCGCCAACAGCCCGTATACGACCGCGCTGCTGGCGGCCGGCAAGGAACAGAACATCCCGATCGAGGAGACCTTCAAGCGCGTGCGGCTTGCGGTCAACAAGGCCACCGAAGGACGGCAGACGCCGTGGGACAGTTCCTCGCTGACCGAGGATTTCCGCTTCACGGGTGCAGCCGTCGCGGGACCGAAGCTTGCGGCCGCCCCGAAGAAGACGGTGGCCGAATGGACGCGCGACCTGAAGGGCAAGCCGGTCGAGGTCGCCAACGAGATGATCGTGGCCGATGGCACCGACGAATCCTATGAAGCCTTCGCCGGCCTTTTCGCACAGACGCCGCTCGGCGTGCTGGCGCGCGACTGGCTGGTTCGTCACCAGCGCATGGTCGCGTGGAATAACGCCGTGCTGGTCAACACCGCGCCCGCCTATCGTTCGTTCCTGGCGCGCTTCCCCGACAGCGACCTCACCGCAACCGCGCGCAAGCTCGAGGAGCGGCTGCGCAACAAGCCTGACGTTGCGCCCGCAATTATCGCTGGCGGCGCGTCGGCACAGAACGCGTCGCTGGCCGCGCCGACCTGTCCGTGCAACACGCAGCCGCAGCCGCTCAAGAAGGTCGATACGCCGGCCAAGCGCGCCGATCCGGATCCGCCGAAGCGTACCGATCGCAAGCCGCCGCGGCGTTACGGCGATGATGACGTCGTGATCGTTCGCCGGCCGCCGCCGCAGGTCTACGAACCGGCCGGCCCGTCGGTCGGCATCGGGATCGGCATCGGCGGCTATGGCGGCGGACGCTATGGCGGGCCATCGTATGGCGGTGGCACCTCTGGCGGCGGGACGTATGGCGGTCAGGGCCGCAAGGGTGGATACTGACGCGGTAATCGCGTAATCGATCCCGCAAGCGTCTACTGCGCTTGCGGGGGATACGATGCAACGTCCGGCCGGTCTTTTCGCCCTTTTCGTCGCAGCGTTCTGGTTCGGGTTCGTGCCGCAGGCGATCGCCTGGGAGCATTGGGGCAGCGACCGCGGCGGATCGCGGTTTTCACCGCTCAAGCAGATCACGCCTGAAAATGTCGGCGATCTCGT
>JAQSDT010000292.1 GCA_029946075.1 bacterium
TCGCGGGGAGATCCTCCCTCGCCATCCGCGCCACCCGGTCCTCGGTCAGCGGATGGCTGGAAAGGATCGAGAGGCCCTTGCCTTCCTTGCCGGTGACCCGCAGCAGCAATTCGCCTGCCGGCTTCGCCGGCCGGCCAAGCCGGTGCATGACATCGATGGCGAAACTGTCAGCGGCATTCTCGGCCTCGCGCGAATGCGACGAGGTCACCAGCGAGCGCGATGCAAAGATCAGGGCGCTGGAGCCGGTGATATCGCCGAACAGCAGCCCGATCAGGAACGAGGTGCCGCCGTTGCGGATCAGCCCGCGCATGTTGTCGTGGTGCTTGAGGTGCCCGAGCTCGTGCGCCAGCACGCCCGCGATCTCGTCGGCGTTCTCGGCCTTGGCGAGCAAGCCGTCGAACAGATACATCCTGCCGCCCGGCAGCGCGAAGGCATTGGGAATCTTGCTCGACAACACGCCCGATTGCACCGAGGTGTCGAGGCCGGCGGCTTCGCGGATCGCGGTGACGAGCTTTTCGAACGCCTTCTGTCCGGCCGGGTCGTCGCACGGCTTGCCGTCGAACACCGTTTTGATCTGCGCATCGGCGACATTGCCGAGCCGCCGCTCGAACGCATCGGGCACCAGCGGCGCCATGCGGTCGGCCGCGAGCGGCACCCCGAACAGCACCACCAGGACGATCGACACCGCGGCGGCGATCGACCAGCCGACGATGGCGGCAACACCGCGGCGGCCGGGCGTATTTTCGTCCAGGTGGGCGCAGCGGGGTTCTATTTCCACCGCCAGCGCCGCGTCGCGTATCTCCAGCCGCGCCAGTGCCGGCGCCGTCAGGCAGCCCAGCCGCAGCAGGCCCGACGGGCTGTCGGCGCGGCGGATGTCGTCATACGCCCACGCCGCCAGCAGCTGTTCGTCTTCGCTGATTTCCAGCCGGTCGGCGAGGCGCAGCGCCACCGCGCGCCGCTTGCTCGACGCGCCGTCGAAATAGATTGTCGCTCCGCTAGAAGCCGCCGACATCGAGGCCATCCGCAAAACCCTCGCCAAGCGCATTGGCCGCTTCACCGCGCGCGGCCACACCGGCCGCGGCTTCGATACCGCTGATATTCACCGATCCCAGCACCACCACCCAGAGATCGCGCACCAGATAAACGCGGATCACCACGTTGACGGCCAGCACGAAGGCCAGGTAACCGATGCCGGCCAGAATCAGCAGCGGGATGCTCCTGGCAAACTCCGCTTCCTTGAAGAAAGCCGACATCGCATCGCCGCTCATGCTGGCGACCAGCGCCGCGCCCAGCGCCATGTAGATCGCGAACACCACGCCGAGCACGGCCATCCAGCCGATCATCTTCCAGTACAGCCCGATCAGCGCGCTCTTGCGCAACGAGGATTCCAGCCGCACCTCGCCGAAGCGGATGCCGGACAGCCACCAGCGCCATTCGATCGCCTTGAAGCCGGCATAGAGGAACGGCAGCAGCGGGCTGACATAGACCGCGACCGGCGTCAGCAGCCACAGCCACCACGCGCGCTTGAAGAACTCCCAGCCGCGCCCCTCGAAACTGCCCTGCAAATCGCCATAGAACGAATGGCGCATCTTGTAGCGCTCCAGCGCCGCGGTGCGCCACGGCAGCGCCAGCCCGATCGTCAGCACCACAACCACGCCCCACAGCGACGCGTGCAACGCGTAGATCCAGCCCGAGCCGCGCATCCAGAATCGCACGCCGCGCCACACCGTGCGCGTCAGCCGATACCGGCGGGCGCGATAGATCGCGAACTGCCCGAACAGATAGAAGAACGCGATCAGGGGAATGCTGGCAAAAGCCTGAAAGCGCTCGGCTTCGAGGCCAACGAGGAAATAGCCGAGATAAATCGGCACCAGAATCGCGAGCGCGACCAGAAAGCCGACCAGGAGCTCCTTGCCCCGCCCGGTATATTCGGCGGCATCGCCGTCGATCACGGTGTTGGCCCAGAGATGACGGCGAACATCGGTAACGAGCCAGAACCGGTAGAAGCCGAGCGTCACCATTTCCAGCAGCGCGCCGCGCCTGGCCAGGTGAAAGAATTCCGCCCGGTTGCCGGAAAACGCCACCGGCATCGGCGGCGGCGCAGACGGCGGTGGTAGTGGCGGCGGCCCGATCGGGGTCCAGCTCATCTCGTTCACGGATCTGCTCCAGACAGAATGTCAGCAGATTAAATCACAGATTCTCCCGCCGCTGTGTAACTGACATCCCATAATCGCGTTGCGGACGCAAAAAACGGCGGCAGCCGGCGCGGCCATGCCGGATGCCGCCGGGCCCGTTGCGGCAGGAATTTTGTCGGCACGCCCGTCGCGAAACGCGGCAGCGCCTGTCGTGATTTTTACGACACGATAGATGCGCATTATGGATGACTATCATCATTCAATGCCAAACGGCCGTCGTCGCGCCCGTTAACTGTGTCGATTCCGAACTCGTTATTTCTCTCGGCGCCAATCATCACTCGCTCGATACGAGCAGCATCGGGGAAACCAAACAGGGGTGATTACCATGTCTTCCATTCTTCTTTCGAGTTCGGTTCAATCAAGTCTCTATTCGCTGCAGCAGACCAACGACCTGCTGTCGGCAACGCAGAACAGGCTTGCCACCGGCAAGCGCGTCAACTCGGCGAACGACAATCCGACGGTGTTTTTCGCAGCTTCGGCGCTAAGCAATCGCGCCGCCGATCTGAGCAACGTGTTCGACGGCGTGGTCGCCGCGAGCAAGGTCCTGAAATCCACCAACGACAGCATCTCCGCGCTCAGCGATCTGGTGACGAGCGCGCAGTCGACCGCTCGCAACGCGCTCGCGAGCAGCGGCACGACCGCGCGGACCACGGGATCGGTTTCCGGCCTCACCGGCGCCAGTTCGTTCGCGGTCGCCGCCACCAAAACCTTCACGGTGTCCGACGGCACCACGACGGCGACGATCACGTCCGCAGGTACGCTGACCGGCCAGCAGGTGCTCGACGGCGTCAACAATACCGCCGGCCTCAAGGTCAAGGCGTCGCTCACGACGGACGGCAAGCTGCAGCTCGAAGCAACCGGCACCAACTCCATCACCGTAGGCGGCACGGCTACCGCGGCGGAACTCGGCCAGTTCGGCCTGACGGCCGGCGTCACGGCGGCGGGTACGCTCAACGCCACGCGCTCCAGCTTCGCCAGCCAGTTCGACTCGATCCGTTCGCAGATCGACCAGCTCGCGAGCGACGCCACCTTCAACGGCACCAATCTGCTCAACGGCGGCAGCCTTCGCGTCGTCTTCAACGAAAAGTCGACGACGTCGCTCAGCGTGGCCGGCGTGACCGACACGGCGGCCGGCCTCGGCGTCGCCGCTTCGGCCAATACCTTCCAGACCGACAAGGACATCAACGATGCGCTGACCAATCTCGGCAATGCGCTGACCACGCTGCGGTCGCAGGCGGGCGTCTTCGCGTCCAATGCGGACATCGTGACGACGCGCCAGGACTTCACCAAGCAATTGATCAGCGCGCTGAACGCTGCGTCGGACAGCCTGACCGCGGCCGACACCAACCAGGAGGGCGCCAATCTGCTGGCGCTGCAGACGCGCCAGTCGCTCTCGTCGACGGCACTCTCGATGGCAGCGCAGGCAGACCAGACGGTGCTTCGTTTGTTCCGATAACGAACCGCGAAATCCCGGTGGCGGGGCTGATTCCCCGCCACCTGCGCGAGTGCGGGGTTAAGAAGTTCTTATACAAACTGGGTACAATTCGCTTCAGAACATCGTTGCGAGACGAGCGAAAAATCCGAAGCGCTGTTACTTCCGAGTAGTTCCATGAGTAAAATCCGCGTCGCCATTGCCGACGATCATCCAATCATACTGGCCGGACTGGGCATGCTGATCCGCGCCGAAGCGGATCTGGAACTCGTCGGCGAAGCCATGTCCGGGCCCGACGCGCTGCGCCTGTTTCGTGAAGCGGAGCCGGACATTGCGGTCATCGATATCTCGCTGCCGGAGATGAACGGCATCGTGCTGACACGCCGCCTTGCCGAAGATTTTCCGGCGATGGGCATCATCGTGCTGACGCAGCACGATGATCGCGCCTATCTGAGCCAGGCATTGGACGCCGGCGCGAGAGGATACGTCCTGAAGAAATCGGCGTCGCAATGCCTGGTGAACGCCATTCGCGGCGTCCTCGTCGGCGGGCTCTATGTCGATCCGGCGATGGCGGCCCAGATGTTTCTGCCCCCGGCATGTGCAAAGGGCTCCAAAGCCGCGGGCAAACCTGCCGCGCTGGCGCCGCGAGAGACCGAAGTCCTCAAGCAGTTCGCCGCCGGCCTCACCGCCAAGGCGATTGCGGGACAGCTCGACCTCAGCCTGAGTTCGATCGAAACCTACAAGACGCGGGCCATGGATAAGCTGGGCATCAAGAGCCGCGCCGAAATCGTGCGTTACGCCGCGGCCCAGGGCTGGCTCGCCAGTATCTGACCGGCTCAGGCCGTCGTTCACGCCGCTCCGGCAAATTCGTCATCGACGGTCAATCCGGCAATGATCCCCAGGGCTTCATCCCGCGCGCGGCGGCAACGATCGAGGCATTGAGCGAACTCGCCGTCATCGAAATCGGCCGACTGCAATACGTTACAAGCCGCCGTCAGTTCTTCGAACCCGAGCATGCCTGCCGAGCCGGCCAATGCATGCGCTTCCCGGCGGATCATTTCGCGCGCCT